>NZ_JBWGPQ010000036.1:0-29277 GCF_056331585.1 Thermanaerothrix sp. | reverse complement strand
ATGGTCTTAGTTTAACCCTGGGAAGGGGAAATGTCAACCGTTTTGTGCGCTCGTGCACAAAGCAGTCTATCCCCCGATCTCACTCATGACCCGGTTGAGCGCAATTTCGCCTTCGGCTAAGCCATGCCCCCAGGGTTTTTCCCAGATGCTCTCCACAATGAGTTGGCGCATCTCTTCCCAGGTGGCGCCGTTGCGTAGAGGGGTGAGCAAATCCACTTCTTTGTCACGGAGGAGGCACAGGCGCAACCGTCCATCGGCGGTCAGGCGGGCGCGGGTGCAGGCGGCACAAAACGGCAGGGTCACCGAAGCGATAAACCCCACCGTGCCTAACGCACCTGGCAGGCGGTAGAGGCGGGCCTCGCCATCTAGTTCACCACCGTTAATTGGCTCGACTGCGCCAAAAGCCGCTTCCAGGCGCGCCAGCATCTCGGCAGTTGAGACCACTTGGGAGCGCTGAAAGTCACTGATACCGCCCAACGGCATCATCTCGATAAAACGCACTTGCCACGCGTGCTCAAAGGTCAGGCGCGCCAGATCCACAATATCGGCTTCATTGTATCCGCGCACCACCACCGCATTGATCTTGATTGGGGTGAGGCCGGCTTCCTCGGCGGCCAGGATACCTTCCCAAACTTGGCGCAAGTTACCCCAGCGGGTAATTTTGTGAAAACGCACCGGATCCAGGGTGTCCAGGCTGATATTGACGCGTTGTAACCCCGCGGCTTTGAGCGGGCGGGCCAGTTTGCCCAGTAATACACCGTTGGTGGTCATGGTGAGGGAACGGATTCCCGGCGTAGCGGCAATTTCCCGCACCAGTTCCACCACATGGGCGCGCACGGTCGGCTCGCCCCCGGTTAAGCGAATTTTATCAAACCCCAGGCTGGCGAAAAGGCGCACCAGGAAGAGGATCTCTTCGTCTTGCAACATCTCCGCGGGGGGGCGGAAGGTCATATCCTCGGGCATGCAGTACACGCAGCGCAGGTTGCAGTGATCGGTCAGGCTGATGCGCAGATAGTGGATGCGGCGACCAAAACGGTCGAGAGCCACGTTTCAACTCCCTTTCAAACGAAACCCTTCGTTTCTTACTCATCAGTATACAAAAAACCAGGGCTTTGAGCCATAACCTGAGGGGTGATTTTTGACTTGAGGAAAGTAGACTGTTGTCCAAGGTATCATTATAGACTAATCAAGTAACAAATATCAGGATACTTGTAGTGTTTTCGTATGACGCATGACACTACCCAAGGATTGGGGGAGCGTTCCATAATCAGAATAGAACCCATCCTAGCCCGCCTCGTTGTCATTAATTTCCATACCAACCAGGAGGAACGGATGCCCCCCAAGGGACGAATTGTCGTTAATGACTTATACTGTAAGGGTTGTGAATTGTGTGTGGCGGCCTGCCCGCAGGAAGTGATGGGGCTGGATATGAGCCGTATCACCGTCAAGGGCTATCACCCGGCGACGCTGGTTAAAGAAGGCTGTACCGGGTGCGGCGTGTGCGCGGTGGTCTGTCCCGAGGCGGCCATCACGGTTTATCGTGAAGCGGTGCGCCCACGTGTCGCGGCGGCTGCGGCTTAGGAGGCAACCCATGGCGCGCGAGTTGTGGAAAGGGAACATTGCCATTGCCGAAGCCGCGGTGCGGGCGGGGTTGGAGGCCTATTTTGGCTACCCCATCACGCCGCAGACGGAATTATTGGAATATCTCTCCATGCGTATGCCCGAACTGGGACGGGTTTTCGTCCAGGCCGAAAGTGAATTGGGCGCGATCAACATGGTTTATGGTGCGGCCTGCACCGGGGTGCGGGTGATGACCTCATCCTCCAGTCCGGGCATCAGTCTGATGATGGAGGGCCTTTCGTATATCGCCGGCACCGAGGTGCCGGTGGTGCTGGTGGACGTTATGCGCGGCGGTCCTGGCCTGGGCAATATTGCACCGGCGCAAGGGGATTACAACCAGATTGTCCATGGCGGCGGGCACGGCGATTATCGCCCAATCGTCCTGGCACCGTCTAGTATCCAGGAAGCGATTGACCTGACCATGCTGGCGTTCGATTTGGCCGAAGCCTATCGCGCGATTGCGGTAGTGTTGCTGGATGGCAGCTTGGGGCAGATGATGGAGCCGGCGGAGATGCCCCCGATGCGCCCGCTCAAGACCACCTACCCCGATTGGGCCGTGCGCGGCGCCATGGGACGCGAGCGGCGTGTGCTCTCTTCGATTTACCTTGACCCGCCGCTGGAAGAAGAGGCGAATCTGCGTATCCTGCGCCGCTGGGTGCAGATTGAGGCGAACGAGGTGCGCTACAAGGGCTATTACCTGGAGGATGCCCGCTTTGTCGTCGTGGGGTTTGGCACGGCCGGGCGGGTGGCGCTTTCGGCGGTGCGCGCGGCGCGGGCCGAGGGCATCCGCGTGGGGTTACTGCGCCCGATCACCGTCAGCCCCTTCCCAACTCAGGTGATCCGCGAGTTGGCCGAACAGGTCGAGGGCTTTTTGGTGGTGGAGATGAACACTGGCCAGATGCTGGAAGACGTGCTACGCGCGGTGGAAGGGCGCGCGCCGGTGGAATTCTTCGCCCGCGTTGGCGGTGTCATGCCCTTGCCGGATGAAGTCCTGGACGAGATCAAGCGCATGGCTACGGCGCCGCTCACCGTGGACGGCCATCCTCGTGATCGTTGGCTACAACGCATGTTAGCGCAGGCTTAGGGAGGATCGCGCATGACCTTAGCAGATTTGGAAACACTGGTTTATGCTCGTCCGGCATCCTTGACCGAGATGCCGACTCACTATTGCCCCGGTTGTACCCACGGGGTGGCTCATCGTCTGATCGCCGAAGTCATTGATGAGATGAACCTGCGCGAGCGTACCATCGGTGTGGCATCGGTGGGCTGCTCGGTGTTTGCCTATAACTACTTTGATTTCGATTGGGTGCAAGCGCCGCATGGTCGCGCGCCGGCCATGGCGACCGGCGTCAAGCGCGTGCTACCCGACCGCGTGGTCATCACGTACCAGGGCGATGGCGATATGGCGTCCATCGGTATGGGCGAGGTGGTGCACGCAGCGGCGCGGGGTGAAAACATCACCGTCTTCTTTATCAACAATGCCAACTACGGCATGACCGGCGGGCAAATGGCGCCCACCACCCTGCCGGGGCAAAAGACCACCACCTCGCCGCGTGGGCGGGATGTGGAAACGCAGGGTTACCCGGTGCGTGCTGCCGAATTGTTGGCGACCCTGGAAGGCGCCAGTTACGTGGTGCGCCGCAGCCTGCACGATCCCAAGAACATTCGCCTGGCCAAGAAGGCCATCCGTCTGGCACTGGAAACTCAGGTGCGTGGGTTGGGCTTTTCGATGGTAGAACTGCTCTCGATTTGCCCGACCAACTGGGGCATGACCCCGGTGCAGTCGCTCAAATGGCTGGAAGAGCACATGATCCCCTATTTCCCACTCGGGGATTACAAGGTGCATCCGGCGGTTGCTGAGATCAAGGTCTAGGGAGGGCAAGCAACCATGCAAACTGAGATTATCATTGCCGGTTTTGGCGGTCAGGGCGTGCTCTTTGCCGGGCAACTGCTAGCCTACGCCGCCATGGATAATGGCCTGGAAGTGACGTGGATCCCTTCCTACGGCCCGGAGATGCGCGGCGGCACTGCGAACTGTACGGTGATCATTGCCGATGAGGAGATCGGTTCGCCCATTGTGCGCAACCCGCAGGTGGCGCTGGTGCTCAACCGTCCTTCGCTGGATAAATACGAGCCGCTGGTTAAGCCGGGTGGGTTGTTGGTGGTCAATGCCTCGCTGGTGGATCGCAATGTAGATCGGCGCGATATCCGTACCGTGCTGGTTCCGGCCAACGAGATCGCCGAGCACCTGGGTGACCGCCGCGTGGCCAACATGGTGATGTTGGGGACTATGTTGAGCAATCAGCCCATCCTCACCCTGGACGCAGTGGTCAAGGCAATGGAAGCACATCTGCTCTCACGCCATCGTAATTTGTTGCCGCTCAATGTGGCCGCGCTCCAGGAAGGCGCCAAATACCTGGCTGAACAACTGCAATCGGTTTGAACCTCAGGGCGCGGGCGACCCCCGTGCCTTTTTCATCGCCATCCCAGGCGCAGGCTCTGACCGTCGCTGGTAAGTTCCAGCGTGCCGTGCAGGCCGGTCGCCAGCCAGCCGGGGGGCAAAGGCTGGCTGGGCTGCCCCACCAGCACCCCTAGGTCAGGGAGTGCACTAGCAGGGATTACGATCCCCTCGCCACGCAAGATGAGGCCATCCAGGGTCACCCCCTGGGCGTTGAGGTGCGCCAGCGTCTCGGTTGGCCAGACCGCACCCGCGATGAGCAGGTCAAGACGGCCGTGGTGCACCAGTAAAGGCACCTGTCCTTGTTCGGCCGGGAGCACATCCAGGGCCAAGTCGGGCGGCAGGTCCAGCACCTGCGCGGCGGCCAGTGGCTGCTGGGGGATGCCCGCCGTATCCAGGGCGCGCGCCAGGCGGGTATGGGTGCGGGTGGTAGCCGTGGCGGTCGCCCAGAATACTCGGCCTACTTCGTAACGTTGGAGGCTCAGGATCAGCCCTTCCAGCGGCGCGGCCCGTGGGCTGGTAACCAGCATGGCATCCAACCGTCGCCCTAGCACCGGAAGGTAGCGGCCTAACTGAGCATCCAGGCCGTTGGCCGAGGGGGCACCATCCAGAAGCAGGGTCTGTCCACCCGGGGCGCGAATCAACACCGCCTGTGAATCGGGCAGGTCAAACAACACCAGATGCAGATTTCCATCCGGGCGGTAGAGCACGCCGTTCCAGGCCAGCACCGTGGATAACCCCAGTGCCCCGATCAGCAGGCTTCCGCGCAACGCCGGGCGCCAGGCCGCCTGCCGCCAAGCGAGGGTGAGGCCTAACACCACGGCGTAATAAAGCACCACACTCCCAAATTCGAAGGGAGGTAGGGCCAGCGAGGCCAGGGCGTTCTGGCTCAGCCCCAAAACGATGCGGTTGGTATAGGCGGCCAATGGCCAGGCCAGCCCGGCCAGCACCTGCCCCACAGCGGGGGCGAAGAGACCAATCAGCAGGCTTAGCCCGCCCAGCACCATCAGCGCTGGTTGGGCTGGCAGGATCAGGGGATTGGCGATGAGCAGGCTGAGCGAGAAGCGTCGAAAATGGGCCAAGAGGACTGGCAAGGTGGTGACTTGGGCGGCCAGCGTAACCAGCACGTACTCCCCCACCGCGGCGGCCAGGCGCCCTGCCCAGGGTGCGCGCCAGCGTTGGGTGAGGGTGCGCATGAATGCGCTTTGCAGCGGTTCGGCATAAAGGATCAATCCCAGCGTTGCCATCACCGAGAGTTGAAATGAGACGTCCCAGGGCAGGGTGGGATTGAAGAGGCACAACAGCGCCGCGCTGAAGGCCAGTGCGTTCAGGGCCGCCGAAGAACGCCCGATCAGCCGCGCCAGCAGCACCAAACCGCTCATCAGCGCCGCGCGCAGGACGGCCGGATCACCTCCGACCAGGAGGGCGTACAATCCCATCCCAATCAACGAGACGAAACTGGCTATGCCCAGGGGAAAAATTCGCCCCAGCACCGC
Organism: Thermanaerothrix sp.; assembly: GCF_056331585.1. NCBI lineage: Bacteria > Bacillati > Chloroflexota > Anaerolineae > Anaerolineales > Anaerolineaceae > Thermanaerothrix > Thermanaerothrix sp. The sequence goes on along the minus strand of NZ_JBWGPQ010000036.1, from coordinate 23,703 downwards.
CAACAGGGCGCCGCTGAGCAGGGTCATGTTGAATCCCGAGATGGCGATGATGTGCGCTGTGCCGGTAATCTGATAAGCCCGTTCTAGCGGCAGGGGAAAATCTTCGTCCAAACCAAGCAGGATACCGCTGACTAAGGCGGCTTCTGGCTGGGGATAAAAGCGATTCGCCAGCGCATAAGCCTGCTGGCGTAGCGCTTCCAGGCCGGCAATGAGCGGGTTGCCGCGCGGGCCGGGCAAGGAGCGCGCCAGCGGGTAGGTCATTTGGGTGTAGATGCCGCGTCGCTCCAGGTAGGCGCGGTAGGAAAAGGTCTCGCCCTCTTCCGGTGGATTTAGCGCGCCGCGGAGTTCCAGGCGCTGGCCGTAGTTCCAGGTCTGGAACGGCCAGAGGGTCACCAAAATGCGCCCCTGCACCTTCTGGACATTCCCAGCGGGGGCTTCCAACTGCTCGGCGCAGACCGTCAGCAGGGTCACCCGCTCCCGCCGATCCGGTGGAGCGCAGATCCATCCCGTGAGGATCACCTGGCCCTGGGCGTGCCAGGCGATTAATCTTTGGGTTGAGTTGTGTGCGCTCTGGTGCAGGGTGTAACGCAGCGCGCCTGCTCCGAGCGCCAGAGGCAACGCCAGCAATGGCAGGGGTAGCCAGGAAACGCGCCAGCGGCGTCGTACCGGTGGCCAGGTAAGGCCCACTGCGCTGAGCAGGCTCAGACCGCCCCACCCCCACGCCGGCAGGGGAAACGCGGCGGCCAGGCCGATCCCACTCAAGAAAGCCAGCGCCAGCCAGAACAGCGGCACAGCGCCCTCACCAGCGCGCCGGGACGGGGGATGAACATTGGGGTGCGGCGGGCATAATCTACGTACGCCGTCCCAAATTCGGCGCGCAGTTTGGCCTCTTCCAGCCAGGCGCCAATGATAAAGTAAGCCGTGGCGGCCAGGTTAAACGCAAGCAAATTCCAGGTCATCAGGGGCATGAACCACAAGGCCAGCAAAGACCCGGTATAGAGCGGATGACGCATCAGAGCATAGACGTCCTCGGTCACCAGGCGCGGCGGCATCGCGGGCATTTGTCCCAAGGCCTGGGGCAAGCCCAAGAAGGCCATGGCACCCGTCGCACGCAGGCCGCGCCAGATGAGCCATGCTCCAAGCCCCTGCGCGGCCAGGCTCAGCCCCAGCCAAGGCCAATTCAGACGGTAGAGGATACCATCCGGCAGCAGGACCATCAACCCCAGCACCGGGAGCAGGGTCAACCCACCTAGCAGCGAGAACAACAAGCGGTAGTAGCGCTGCACCCAGGCTTCTCCCAGGCGATGAGCCAGAAGGCGCTTAAAGGTGTGTGAGGCCAGCACGGAATGGAGCACCCCATAAAGCGCCATCGCCAGTAACACCGTGCTGAACCCGCTTGCCGTCATGGTGCTGTCTCCCTAGGCCGGGAGAGGCAAGGCTTCTAACTGTGCGACCAGATCGCTCAGGACGTCAAACCCGCCTTGCCAAAAGGCGGCTTGGGTGACATCCACCCCGGCCTCATTCAATATCTGAATCGGGGCTTTGGCACCACCGGCTTCCAAGATGCGCAGATAACGTGGGCGGAAGGATGCCCCTTCGCGCCGGTATTGTTGATAAAGCGAGAGCACCAGCAATTGCCCAAAGGCGTAGGCATAGACGTAGAAGGGAGCTTCGTAAAAATGCGGGATGGAGACCCACTCCCATTTGAATTCCTCGCTCAGTTCGACGGCATCCCCGAACTGCGCGCGCAGGTTCTCCAGGTAAGCTGCAGCCAGGTCTTCCAGCGCGGCGTCCTGGCGGATCATCTCGTGCGCCTGGCGTTCAAAGAGGGCAAAGAAGGCCTGACGTTGAATCGTGCCGTAGGCATCGTCCATCTGGCGGAAGAGCAAATCCGCGCGCACGGCTTCGTCCGGCTCTTCATTGAGCAAGCGATCCACCAACAGCATCTCGCCGAAGGTCGAGGCGGTCTCAGCCAGGGGCAACGTGGCATGGAACGTGAGCACGCTGTGGTGCTCGGCCAGCATGGAATGGATAGCGTGGCCCAATTCGTGCGCCAGGGTAGCGACATCGTGCGCACGCCCGTTGTAGTTGGTCAGCACCCAGGGGGTCAGGCCGGGCACCGCGCTCCAGCAAAATGCTCCGCCGCGTTTGCCGTGGCGGATCTCGGAATCGAGGTGTTTCTGCTCAAACACGCGCTGGGCCAGGCGGGCAATGCGCGGCTCGAATGCCTCAAAGGCGTCTAAAACCAACCATGCTGCCTGCTCGAAAGGATAGAGTTTATCGGCCTGGGTGACCGGCGCATAAATGTCATAACGACGCAGGCGGTCCACGCCCAACCAGCGCGCCTTAAGGCGGAAGAAGCGGCGGAAGACCTCGGTATTGGCACGGCACACCTCAAGTAACGTGTCTACAACCTCATCTGGCAGGTCGTTCATCTTATTGCGGGCGGAAATTGGGCTGGGGTGCTTGCGCAGGGTGACTTGCTCGTTGTACCAATCCCGCACGATGGCTTGATAGATTTGCGCCAGGATGGGGGCCTCCTCGCCGTAAACGCGGTAGAGTTCACGGTAAGCAGCGGCGCGCAGATCGGGGTTAGGGCCGCGGGCGTAGGTCATCAGCGCGTCGCGGGTGAGCGCTTTCTCTTCACCATCTACGATCAGTTTGAACACATAGCGGCTGGTGATGGATTCATAGAGGCGCTGGAGGGCGCTCGATCCAGTCACATTTTTGAGGTTGATGATCTTCTCTTCCGGTTCGCTGAGGGTGTGGGAACGGAAGCGGCGCAGGGTCTCTAACCAGTAGCGCCGGTCAGCGGAGGCGGCCAGCAGTCGTTCTGCGGCGGCATCCGGTAGAGCCTTCCACCACAGTTCAAAGAACAGGGTGCGGTTGGCCAGTTCGGCCAGGAATTGTTCCACCCGCGCCACCAGGGTTTGTGCGGTGGTGTTGCGGGTGTCTTCACTGAACAGCAGGTTGGCATAGCCGTAAAGGCGGGATGCCAGGTCATGGAGGCGCTCAATCCGATCCAGGATGGCCTGAAATTCGCTCTCAGGCAGATCCTCGCGTAAGGTGGGGCGCAGGGCTTCAAGCGCTGCGGTTTGTGTTTCCAGTTGTTGAAAGGCGGTTTCCAGTTCCGGGCTTTGGGGGCCGGGGAACAGGTCATCCAGTGACCAGCGGGTTTGGGTAAAGACGGCATCCGTCATGGGGGTAACCTCGATCCAGGGAGCTCACAAACGATGATGGGGTAATGTTTTTATTTTACCAAGAATCGGCGGGTTGCCAGCCGGTTGTCGCTGCCCATTCTTCGGCGGCCAGTCCTGGTACGGCAGTCGAGCCGATGTGATCAATCCGTAAGACCAGATTGCTCAGGGCTTGGCGCAGGGTTTCGGCCAAGGCGGCAAAGCGTTGCGGCCATTCGGCTTGGTAGGGGAGAATCTCGGGAGACATAGGGGAACCTTAAGGCAAAACTTGTGGATTTCGCCTATTCTATCACCTCGAGGGCATGAATGGGCTTTAGCCGGCAGGTAGAATGTGAGCCCATGGTTTCCCGAGACGGCTTCCGGGAACGTGATAAAACCATTTGACTTTTCCTTTCTTTCTGGCTATACTAGGTGCAGACAACGGGGAGCCCGGTGAGGCCGGGCTGAGAGGAGGGCCGTCCAGCCCTCGACCCGCAGAACCTGATCCGGGTAATGCCGGCGGAGGGACGATAGCACGAAGTTATCGCTCATTTTCCCGCCCTCCGCCCCGCTTGGAGGGCGGGCGTTTTTGGAGCACATCGAATGACGCGTGCCGTGATCTTTGCCAACGGCGAACTCCCAAACCCTACCGCGGTTGCGGCCTGGCTGCAGCCCCAGGATTTCCTGGTCGCTGCCGATGGTGGTCTCGCGCATGTACGCCGTCTGGGGCGCTATCCGCATCTACTCATTGGCGATCTGGATTCGGTGACGGCGGAGCACCTGGCCGAGCTACAGGCGCGGGGAGTGCGCATCGAACGCTACCCAGCGGAGAAGAACGAGACCGACCTGGAATTGGCGCTTTTGTGGGTAGCGCGGGCCGGCTATCGCACCATCCGCGTGGTGGCGGCGCTCGGCGGACGCCTGGATCAGACCCTGGGCAACCTTTTTTTGCTCATGCTGCCGGAACTGGCCATCTGTGATGTGCGCTTGGAGGATGGTGCACAGGAAGTTTTTCTCATCCGCGACCAGGCGACCCTCACGGGCGAACCAGGGGAGACGGTTTCGTTGCTCCCCCTCGCTGGTCCGGCGCACGGCATCATCACCCAGGGGTTGCGGTACCCCCTGCGGGGTGAGACGCTGTACCCGGAGCGCACCCGCGGCATCAGCAACGAACTGATCGCCCCGCAGGCCACGGTGCGGCTGGATCACGGCTTGCTCCTCTGCATCCACACCCACCGCTCCCCCCAAACCCATAATGGAGGTGTTGGATGAAAGTCTTAATGTTACGTCTGTCTGTATTCTTCCTGCTCGCGCTCATCTTGGCGGCCTGTGCGCCGGCTGCCCCAACGACGCCCGCCGCGCCCCCCGCGGCAACCGTGCCGGTTGAGCCCACGGCACCCCCTGCCGCTTCGCCCACCCCGGCGGCGCCGACCGAATTGCGCATCATGACCCACGATTCGTTCGCCGCCAGCGAAGAGGTCATCGCTGAGTTTGAGCGCCAGTACAACGTTAAATTGGTCATTTTGCCCAGCGGTGATACCGGTGCCATGCTCAGTCAGGCCATCCTGACCAAAAATGCGCCTCTGGCGGATGTGCTCTACGGGGTGGATAACACCTTCCTCTCACGAGCGCTGAAAGAAGACCTCTTTGAGCCCTACCGCTCGCCTTTGCTGGAAAATATCCCCCCTGAGTTCATCCTCGATCCTGAGTATCGCGTCTTGCCGGTGGATTACGGCGATGTGTGTATCAACTACGATAAGCGCTATTTCGCCGAGCGCAACCTGCCCGTACCGCAATCGCTGGAAGACCTGCTTAAACCTGAATATAAGGGCTTGCTGGTGGTGGAAAATCCGGCCACGTCGTCGCCTGGCCTAGCGTTCCTGATGGCTACCATTGCCCATTTCGGCGATCCGGGCTATCTGGACTTCTGGAAGGGGTTGCGTGAGAACGGCGTGGTTGTGGTCAACGATTGGGAGACGGCCTACTACACCAACTTCAGCGGCTCATCGGGCAAGGGGCCACAGCCGATGGTGGTTTCGTACGGTTCCAGCCCGCCGGCCGAGGTGATCTTTGCCGAACAGCCATTGGATGAGGCGCCTACGGCGTCCATCGTCGCACCGGACACCTGCTTCCGCCAGATCGAGTTTGTGGGCATTCTCAAAGGCACCTCCCAGCGCGCTCTGGCCGAGAAATGGGTGGATTACATGCTGGATCGCCGTTTTCAGGAAGATATGCCGTTGCAGATGTTCGTCTTTCCGGTTAACCGCCAGGCACAACTGCCTGAAGCCTTTGTAAAGTATGCCCAGATTCCCGAAAAACCGGCGACGCTGGATCCAAACCTGATCGCCGAAAAACGGGAGGCCTGGATCGAGGCTTGGACGGAGACGGTGCTGCGGTGAGCGGCACGATGCCTTATCCGATAGGGAAAACCGCCGCGCGCCGGACGTTTTGGCCTACGCTGGTGCTGTGGCTGCCCCCATTGCTCTTCCTGTTAATCTTCTACGTCACCCCATTGTTCAGCATTCTGAGCCTGGCCGGTGAGGCCCTACTCCGCGAGGGCCTCGCCGCCGGGCTGGGGGCGCGCCTGTGGCGCCCGCTCCGCTTCACGCTCTGGCAGGCTGGCCTTTCCACCGTGCTGACATTGCTGGTCGGCCTGCCTGGGGCGTATCTTTTCGGACGCTTCACCTTTCGGGGTAAGGGTTGGTTGCGCGTCTTGACCACTTTGCCGTTCATCCTGCCCACGGTCGTCGTGGCCGCCGGTTTCAATGCGCTGATCGGGCCGCGCGGCTGGCTTAACGTGCTGCTGATGCAGGCGTTGGGGCTGAGCGAGCCCCCGATCCGCTTGATGCACTCGCTGGGGGCGATTTTACTGGCGCATGTTTTCTACAACACCACCATCATCCTGCGCGTGGTCGGAAGCGCCTGGGCCCAACTTGACCCACGCCTGGAACAGGCGGCGCGGGCGTTGGGGGCATCGCCCTGGCGCACGTTGTGGGAGGTCACCCTGCCCCTGCTCCGTCCGGCGATCCTAGCGGCGACCCTGTTGGTGTTTTTATTCGATTTCACCAGTTTTGGCGTTATTTTGCTGCTGGGTGGGCCGCGCTTCGCCACGCTGGAAGTGGAAATCTACCTGCAAGCCCTGCAAATGCTCAACTTACCCCTGGCTGGCTTGCTCTCGGTGGTGCAACTGGCCTGCACCTTGATCTTCCTTCTGCTCTACCAGCGTGTGGCGGCACAGGTTAACGTCCCGGTGACGCCACGGGTGCAGGGGGAGGGCTTGCACTCACCGCAAACGCCGGGCGAGCGCGCCTTCGTCGTCGGAATGGTGGGGGTGTTGGGTGTGCTACTGCTCTTACCCATGGCAGCACTGCCGTTGCGTTCGGTAGCCCGCCTGGAAGCCGCGCGAGGCGAGCGCGGGATGGTGACCCCCGGCCTGACGCTGGATTATTACCGCGAACTCTTCATTAACCGCCGCGGCTCCTATTTTTACGTGCCTCCGATTCAAGCCGCACGCAACTCGCTGCTTTATGCCGGGGCGACGATGGCGCTGGCGCTCAGCCTGGGGGGGCTGACTGCCGCAGCGATGACGCGGTTACGCCGCCCGCCGCGCTGGCTGGATCCGCTGCTCATGCTCCCACTGGGCACCTCGGCGGTAACCCTGGGATTGGGATTCATCGTGGTCTTCAATCGTCCGCCTTTGGTGGCACGCGATTTTCCGCTCATGATTCCCATTGCACATACCCTGGTGGCGTTGCCCTTCGTGGTGCGAACCCTGCAGCCGGCACTGGCCGCCATCCCGACCAATCTGCGCCAGGCCGCGGCGGTGTTGGGCGCTTCACCCTGGCGGGTGTGGTGGGAGGTGGATTTTCCGATCGTCCTGCGCGCGGTGATCGTGGCGGCCGTATTTGCGTTCACCGCCTCGCTGGGCGAGTTTGGTGCGACCATGTTCCTGGTGCGTCCGGAATATCCGACCGTGCCGGTTGCGATTTACCGGTTCATTTCCCAACCGGGAGCGTTGAATTACGGTCAGGCGTTAGCGATGTCCACGATTCTCATGGCATTGTGTGGGCTGGGCGTGGCGGTGATCGAACGCCTGCGCCTGCCGGGCTGGCCGCAGACCTGGTGAGTTTCAGGCCGCGCGCACCAGCAAACTGATGCTCTCAATGTGGTAGGTTTGGGGAAAGAGGTCAAAGGGGGTGATCTGGATCAGCTGGTAGCCCGCGGCAATCAACTGCCGTAGGTCACGCGCCAAGGTGGCCGGATCGCATGAGACATAGGCCAGATATATTGGCCCCAAGCGGATCAGCGCTTGCAGGGCAGCGGGTGCCATGCCGGCACGCGGTGGATCTACCACTACCACGTCTGGGTGTACGTCCAGCCAGGGCAGGACCTCTTCGGCGGCCCCCTGGTAAAGCGCCACATGGTCGAATTCATCCAGGTTAACTGCAAAATCCTCGCAGGCGCTGGGGGAAACTTCCACCCCCAGGCAGCGCCCCACCTTCGGAGCGAGGAAGGCGGTGAACAATCCCACCCCACAATAGACATCCAGCAGGGTGCTCTGGGGCGTCAGGGGCAGGATGTCCAGCAGGTGCTGCACCATGGCCGCTGCTTGGGCCGTGTTGACCTGAAAGAACGACGGGGCAGAGACCTTGAAGGGGCGCCCCAGTACTTCCATCACCAGATAATCCTCACCGGCCAGCACAATCGTCCCGGCGGGGCTGAGATGGACAGCTGAAAGCGGAAAGTCCACGCTGAACTCCGGTGGCTGCGGATCGCGACTTTCCAGGATCAAGAGCACCTCTTCTCCGCTGCCCACGCGTAATTCCACCCGTTCCAGGCCGAGCAGGGGTTCAAACTCCAACTGCGGCCAGACCTGGTTGAGCACTGGCTCGGGCAGGTGGCATTCCTGAATCGCCACCACCTGATGCGAATCGGCGCGGTGGTAGCCCAGACGTCCCTGGGCATCGAGGTGGAATTGCACCGTATTGCGGTAGTTCCAGGGCTGGGGGGAGGGCACGATGGGGCGTAGCGGCGGTTCGGAGATGCCAGCCAGGCGCTGAAGTTGCTCACGCAAGATCGTTTCTTTAAGCGCGCATTGGGTGGTGTAATCGGTGTGCTGGTAGTGGCAACCGCCGCAGAGGCCATAATGAGGACAGCGCGGCGCAATTCGCTGAGGGGCAGGCTGCACGACGTCCAGTAGTTCGGCTCGGGCGTAGGTGCGTTTGCGCTCGACCAGGCGCACCCGCACCCGCTCGCCGGGCAAGGCAAAGGGCACAAAAACCGCGCGCCCATCCGGCAGGCGGCCCAGGCACACGCCGCCATGAGCCGGGGCGAGCAGATCCACCTCATAAACGGCGTGGTTTAGATCATGTTGACCCAAATGTAGTCTTCCAGGCTTTTGATTTCGGCGTCTTTCTCCATCAGTAAGCGCTTGACCACATCCCCAATCGAGATGATCCCGATTAATTGTTCCCCTTCCAGTACAGGTAGGTGGCGAAAGCGATGCTGGGTCATCAGTGCCATGCAATCCTCGACCGTCTGATCCGGCGTGACGTAATAGACCGGTGAAACCATGATCTCGCGCACCGGGGTTTGCATGGTGGTGCGCCCACCGATTGCCTGGCGGGCAAAATCGCGCTCGGAGAAGATACCGACAATCTTACCTCCCTCAACTACGACCACTGCACCGATGTGCTTTTCGGCCATCAGTTTTAGCGCTTCCTGAATGCTTGACGAGGGGGTGACGTACCACACCTGGCAGGCTTTTCCTTCAAGCAACTGGCGTACCGAGGTCATGATCGCTACCCTTAAATGGTGTGCGTGCGGCCACGAATGTAGTTTTCCAAACTCTGGATGGTAATCTCTTTTTCTTCCAGCAACTGCTTGACCACATCGCCAATGGAGATCACGCCGACGAGTTGATCGCCTTCCAACACTGGTAGGTGACGAATGTGCTTGGCGGTCATCAGCGCCATGCATTCTTCCACGGTCTGCTGGGGACTGACGTAATACACCGAGCGGGTCATGAAGTTACCCACCGGCTCATCCAGCAAAAGCGATTCGCGGCTGGCGGCATAACGGGCATAATCGCGTTCGGAGAAGATGCCCACAATTTTGCCCTCCTCCAGCACCAGCACCGCGCCGATGTTCTTCTCGGCCATCAGTTTCAGCGTCTCGCGCAAGGGGGTTTGTGGCGTCACTGACCAGACCTGGCGGCCTTTGTTATCGAGTAAATTCTTGACAATCGCCATCGCTGCGTTCCTCCATCGCGTGGGGTCGAGCCAACTTTACATTGATTATCAACAAAAGTGGCGCTTTGTCAAGTTTTATGGCGAACCGAATGAAATTTGTCGGTTTTGTCTTATTCCAGGCCGTCCAATGCCTGGCGCAGGTCGGTAATCAAGTCATCGGCGTCCTCCAGCCCCAACGAGAGGCGCACCAGGTTGTCACGAATGCCCAGGCGGCGGCGTTGTTCAGGTGGCACATCATAGTACGACATCAGGGCCGGCTGAATGACCAGGCTCTCCGTCCCCCCCAGCGAGGGCGAGATATAGGGGATCTGCAGGCGGTCAATGAAGCGTGCCGTGCGCCAGAGATCACCCCGTACGGTGAACGAGACCACGCCGCCGAAGCCTTTCATCTGGGCCTGGGCCACGGCATAGTCGGGGTGTGAGGGTAGACCGGGGTACCACACTTGCTCCACTTCGGGATGCCCGGCCAGGAACTCGGCTACCCGCTGGCCGTTTTCATTGTGGCGCGCTACGCGCAGGCTGAGCGTTTTAAGGCCACGCAACAGAAGGTAGGCATTATGGGGGTCGGGGGTCGCGCCAAGGATGTTATGCAGCTCGCGCACGGGGGTTACCCAATCGGTGCTGCCGACCACAAACCCGGCCAGTAGGTCGTTGTGCCCGCCCAGATATTTGGTGGCAGAGTGAATCACCAGATCTATGCCCCAGTCCAATGGACGCAGGTTGAAGGGCGTAGCGAAGGTGCTATCCACCACGCTGATCAGATGATGGCGGCGGGCAATTGCGCCAAAGCGTTCCACATCCAGGATGCGCAGATAGGGATTGGTTGGGGTTTCCGAGAGGAGCAAGCGAGTATTAGGGCGGATGGCTGCTTCCAGGGCTCCGTAGTCCCCCAATGGCACGACGGTGGTTTCAATTCCAAAGCGGGGCAGGGTTTCCAGGCAAAACTGACGTGTGCGGCGGTAGCAATCATCGGTCATGATGAGGTGGTCGCCCTGGCGCAAGAGGGCCAACAGGGTGGTAGTGATGGCCGCCATGCCCGAGGCAAATTGGATCGCGGCTTCGGCGTGCTCCAATGCGGCCACGCGCGCCTCGCAGGCGGCCACGGTGGGGTTGCCGTAGCGCCCGTACTCCAGGCGATCGGTGGGCAGGCCACGCGCATGGGCGTCTTGATAGGCCACCACTTCCTGGCTGTTACGAAAGGTGTAGGTCGCTGTCTGCACCAGGGGCTCGATGAGGGCATGGTAGGGCTTACAGCGCTCGCTCCCGGCATGGATGGCACAGGTGGATTCGCCCCATTCCGAAGCCGTGGGGGCATCTTCCAGGGTGGATACTGCGGCAGGGGATGGGGAAACTTGGGTCATGGGATCACCTCCAGAGATTAGGGATAAACGAAACGGGCTGCCTACGTTGGCAGGCAGCCCGTTGGTTGACTCCACTTGCGTTTCAGGGATAAGGTGTCAGATCACTTTTCCCTCCGCAAGCGCTGCCTGCCGGGAAAAGCGGCGCATGACCATCGCCATCATCATGCCCATGGCCATTAGAATGGATAACGCAGCGCTTGCGAATTGGATACTCATGGTCTTAATCGTAACCTCTTGCGCCTGATTATAGGCGGAATGCGGAAAATGTCAATAGGCAATTTGAGAGCAATCCCGGATTAATATTGGATATCGCCCGCAAGATAGACCAGTGCCTCTTCTACCGACTTTGCCGCTAACAAGCGCGGGACAAAATCCGCTTGACCCAGGCGTTCGGCCAGGACGCGCAGGCTTTCCAGGTGGGCCGAGGCATCCGGGGCACAGAAGGCGATAACGACCTGCACCGGGTCATTATCCGGGTTGCCGAACGCAATGGGTTGAGTCAGCGTGATCAGCGCATAGCCCTCGCGTAAGGCGCCTTCTTCGGGGCGTGCGTGGGGCAGGGCAACGCCGGGCGCTATGACAATATAGGGGCCGAGTTCGCGCACGGTGCGGATCATTCCGTCAATATATCTGGGTTCGGCAGCGCCGCTTGCGACCAGTAACTGACCGGCGGCGCGCACGGCCTCTTCCCAGTTGGTTGCTGGCACACGCAGGGCTATGGTCTCGGGGGTGAACATGGCGCGGATCCCCCTAGAAAGTCTTGCGGCGGCTAGGGAACTTGGCAATCCACTGCTGGTTGTAGCGGTCGCCTTCCGGTAGGTTGGCCGACATCCACACCGGCGGGGGAGTACCCTGGGTCTGGTACCAACGCGTTGCCACCTCGGCCACCAACGCTTGTAGTATGGCAGCGCCCACTACGGTGGAGAGTGGTGAAACCCGGGGTAAGTTGGGTGCAATCTCAACCGCAGCATCGCCGGGGGGGATGTGGGTATCAATGACAAAATCGGCAATCTCAAAGAGGCGTTTGCCGCTGGAATGGCGGCTGGCTTGAGCACGCGATTGGGTCAGCGAGGTGATTGCCACAACGGTCAATCCCTTCTCCTTACCACATAGCGCCACTTCTACCGGGCCGGGGTTGATCCCGGATTGCGAGAAGACGATCAACACCTCGCCCGGGCGGAGATCATAACCGTCCATGAGGGTGCGGGCATACCCCTCCAGGCGCTCTAGGGCTGTGGTACGCGAGGGTGGGTTTGCCATCAGTGTGTAGCCGATGTCCAGGATCGGGTTGACCGGCACCAACCCGCCGGCGCGGTAACTGATCTCCTCGGCCAGCAAGTGGGCATGCCCGGCGCCGAAGATGTGCAGTACCCCACCCTCTACCAGTGAGGCTGTGATCCGTTCAGCGACCTGGGCCATGGTTGTGGCCTCGGCCTGGCGCACGATCTCAAGAGTGTGAACCACGGTTTCGAAATAACGCTCGATTCCTGAAGAACAATCCATATAACGCCTTCCCTCCACGCAAACTAGTTGAGGCGGTCGGGTTTTGCGTTACCCGACCGCCGGTTGTGCTAACCTCGACTATCCACCAAAGAGCGGCAGGATCAACGACAGTAAGGGCTTGAAGACCCAGATAATGATGTACCAGTCGGGATCAGCCAGTTGGGCTAGTTGCGGTGCTGTGGTGCTTAGCATGGGCATGGTGATAGCCTGCCCGATGGCCAGGAACAGACCATTGATGGCACCGCCTAAGATGGCACCGCGCACCCCACCGGTAGAGTTACCGAAGACACCACAAGTACCACCGGGGAAGAAAAGCATGATCATCGGGGGCACGATCACGGCCCATCCCAGAGCGCCGAAGGTCACCATCAGGATAATGAACACGACGAAGGCCGAGAGGAAACCAAAGAGCACCGCGGTAGGCGCATAATCAAAGACGATGGGGCAGTCCAACGCGGGCTTGGCGTTGGGGACAATGCGCAAGGCGATCCCACGGAAGGCAGGGATAATCTCACCCAGCACCATGCGCACACCGACCAGGAGCACAGTGATACCAACAGCGAAGACCAGACCCTGCAGGACGGCGTACACAATGTAGTTCAACCCACCTGCCTTATCGGCCACGGCGGCCGGGCCGGCGGCCAGTGCCGCAATAACGACCACAATGGCGATGACCACACCCGTGGCAACCGTCACATCGCGGAAGAAGGTCAGCCACTTGGGCAGGGTCAGTTTTTCGGTGCTGTTCTCGGGCTTGCCTACGTACTTACCCAACACTGCGGAGAGGAACGCGCCGCTAGAAGAGGTATGCCCTAGCGCTAATTCGTCTGTACCAGTGACTTTTCGCATCCAGGGCTGGATGTAGGCCGGCTGGAAAGTCCAGTAGAGGGCAATGATGACCGACCCCACGGCGACCATGGTGAACATGGAGATATTGGGGTTGATTTCCAGCATGATCGCCACCAACACCAGCGCGATCCAGAACATCAGGTGGCCGGTCAGGTAAATATATTTGAATTTTGTGAAGCGTGCTAACAAGACATGAATGATGAACCCAAATGCCATGATCAGGCTGGCGGCGCCACCGTAAGTGGCGATGAGTTTGTCTAGGCCCATTCCCCCCAATTCAACCTGAGGCAGGCCGAAAGCGCTTTGAAGAATAGGGGTGAAATTATTAAGCGCCTCAACCACAATCCCTGCGCCGCGTGACATGATCAGGAAACCCACAGCAGTCTTGATGGTGCCAGTGACGACGTCGCTGAAAGGCTTCTTTTGCACCAGCAAGCCGATCATGGCAATTAGACCGACCAGAATTGCCGGCTGGCTGAAAATGTTATCGGCGATAAATTGGGCTATTGTAATTAGAGTATCCATGGAATCCTCCTCCCAAAAGGACGCGGATGAAATTGGATGTTGATCATAAACGATGAACCGATCCCCCCCTAAACGAGTGGAATGATAATTACATCTTCCTTGGTGTCGCTAGAATCACCTCCTTTCCACTAGGGTGTTCGCCTCCTCCCTAAATCAACCCTTTTTCTTTTAGAAATTCGGTTAATACGCTGCGGATTTCATCTTTGTTCACAAAGGATTTGATCGCTCGCACCGGTGCATGCCCACCCGAGCAGACCGGCACCAGTGCCGGCGAGGTCAGAATCAGGTCAACGCGGGCCCCGCGGGCCTGGGTGGCATCTGAGGCTTGCACTTGGGCTTCAACCCCCAATTCTTTGAGCACATCTTCGGTGTACATGCGGAGAAGCAGGCTGCTTCCCATACCAACGCCGCAAACAGTCAAGATTGTGAGCATGATCAGCCCTCCCAAAGGTTAGGATTATGCCTGCAGATGGGCATAGAACTTGTAGCGGTCACCCCGATAAACCGATTCCACATACTCGATGACTATATTTTGTGGGGTGCGGGTCACCCGTTCCATGCGTAATACGGCTGCTGGCGGGTGCAATTCCAGCAATCGTGCTTCTTCCACGTTAGCCAGCGCCGCTTCAACGACCTGAATGGCTGAAGCCGGAACCAAACCATACTCTTCGCGTAGGACGGCGTAGAGAGATTCGTGCGAGAAGTCATGCTGCAAGAGATTCGGGCACAAGTTTTGCGGCAGGTAAGCGGTCTCAATGGCGACGGGTTTCTCATTGGCCAGACGCAACCGCTTGAGCAGAACCACGCCGCTGTGAATCGGGATTTCCAATTTACCGGCGATGTGGGGTGAAGCGGGGATAACCGTGGCTTCCAGGACGCGGCTGGAGGCTTGCAAATTAGCCCGTTGCATCTGCTCCGAAAAGCCGGTCAGCGCGTGATCCTGTTTGAAGAGCACCTCGCTAACGTAGGTGCCCTTACCGGCTGCGGTGTAGAGCACACCTTCCTTGACCAACAGCTGCAGGGCCTGGCGCACCGTCATGCGGCTGATGCCGTAGCGTTCGCTTAATTCGCGCTCTGAGGGCAGGCGGTCATGGGGGTGCAGTTCGCCCCGCCGGATCTGGCGCACTAGCAGTTCTTTCAATTGGATGTAGAGAGGAATGGGACTTTTGGCGTTGATATCCATTCTGGTCATACCTGGTCTATACCACTATAGACTATACAGGATTCTTAGTGCGTTGTCAAAATTTTTTAAGGTTTAAGTCGTTACCTGTAAGGATTGAGAACCCGAAGTGTGGTTTGCAAATCCCCCATGTCTTGGTTAATATATGGCATAGAGAGCGTTTTCCGGGCTCAACCTATTTCTCTTTGGAGGTGTGCCATGAGTCTAACGCTTACC
Source organism: Thermanaerothrix sp. (assembly GCF_056331585.1). Classification (NCBI taxonomy): domain Bacteria; kingdom Bacillati; phylum Chloroflexota; class Anaerolineae; order Anaerolineales; family Anaerolineaceae; genus Thermanaerothrix; species Thermanaerothrix sp. Next base: position 8,642 of record NZ_JBWGPQ010000036.1, on the reverse strand, counting down.
TGGTACGGTCATGCGACATTGGGTTTGAAAATCGGCGATTATGATGTTCTGGTGGATCCGTTTTTCAGCGGCAACCCCGCTGCCAGCACCACAGCCGATAAGGTAAGAGCCCAGTTTATTCTGGTCAGTCACGGGCACGGGGATCATGTCGGCGATACGGTAGCGATTGCCAAACGCACCGGAGCGCTGGTCATCAGCAATTTTGAGATCTGCAACTGGCTGGCGGCCAAAGGCGTCAAGACCCACGCTCAGCACATCGGTGGCGGGCATCGCCATCCCTTTGGCTATCTCAAATTGACCCAGGCGTTGCACGGCTCGGCCCTGCCCGATGGTTCTTATGGCGGAAACCCGGCTGGTTTCCTGCTAACCACTCCCGAGGGGAAGAAGGTCTATATCGCCGGCGATACGGGGCTATTTGGCGATATGCGGCTGATCGGTGAAGAGGGCCTTGACCTGGCCGTTCTGCCGATAGGCGATAACTACACCATGGGCCCCGAAGATGCCCTGCGCGCGGTCAAATTGCTCCAACCCAAGCATGTGATTCCGATTCACTACGACACCTTCAACCTGATAGCCCAAGACGCCCGAGCCTGGGCGCAGCGGGTAGAGCAAGAGACGACCGCGAAGGTGCACCTGCTACGACCGGGCGAGTCGTTTGCCCTGTCTTGAGGCCATGCCGGGTCAACGCCCGCCGAGGTTGTAGAAGTTATACACGGCCTGGCTCAGGTTGGCGATGAGCAGGTTGGCCGGATCGAATAGCAACTGAACCGGGTGGTAGAGGAAAATCACGAGTACATAGTTGCCGCCAGGGGTGTAGACGATGCCAGCGTCGCTGATGGTGTGAATCAGCCCGTCGCGCGGGTCGGTTACCCAACCGTGCTTGTGGGCAATTTGGGTGCCCTCGGGCAAACCGGCTTCAATCAGCACGGCAATGCGATTGCGTGCCAGGTAGTTGATCATCAGGCGGCACTCGCTTTGGGTGATCTGCCCCGGGAACGCGGCAGCAAAGGTGCCCCCGCCGGTTTGAGCGCACTGGTAAATATCCCCCAGCAGCATGCCGGCATCCATCGCCGTGGTCTGGTTGTAGGGGTCGGGGTCGGTAGAGACATCGGTACGCTGGTTGGCGGGTGTCTGGATGCGTTGGAGCAGAGGCGCGCCAGGGTAGAAAAAGCCAGCCAGGAAGGTGTTTTCCAGCCCCAGGGCACGGATATCCTCGGTGACCATCAGCGGGCCAAGGTTTTTGTCCATGACCTGCTCCATCAGGCGATCGGCCGGGTCATTCTCCGAGAATTCAATCATTGCCTCCATCAGGCTGGTGATTTCCGCCGGTAAGGGCTCCTCTAAGCGGCGGAAGACCGAGATCATAATGGGGATTTTCATCGTGCTGGCGGCGGTGAAGGCAATGCCTGGTGCCACTTTTTGGCCATAGGCATAGGCCAGATCTAATTCTTGGCCGTTTTGCAGGTCGAGGAGGTAAATCTCAGCCACGCCGTCGAAGTTGTTCGTGCTCAACACCTGGCGTAACATAACTTCCAGGTTTTGGAACGAGGGCCGCGGTGGTGCGGTTTGAGCGAAGACGACGTTCAGCGTACGGCGAGTGGGACTGCGCAGGGCAGCGTCCACCAAGGTCAGCGTGCGTTCCACGTCCATCACCGTGCCCGGTTTGCCCGGATTAAACGTGGTGCTACCCGGGATCGGCTCGGCGGGGGTAGGGGGTTGATCGTAGCGGGCGGCAACCTCGTTTTCGAGGAATGCACGCAGGCGGGCTTGAGAATAGGTGGCGCGCAGGGGAATGTCAACGGCACGAGGTTGTCGCCCCCAGAGGAAGTCCCAAAACGCGGCCCAGAAGGATTGTCCGCTTTGGCGTTGCTGCTCTGCCGCGGCCAACATGCCTTCCAGATCAGGGCGGAAATCCACCTGCGAGGGACGCAGCTGGATAATCGCCTCACCATAACGTAATTCCACCGGCAGGCCGTAGATTTGGGTCAGGCGTTGGGCGGCTTGCTGGCGGTCCAGCCCCCCCACCGGCACGCCAGCGATGCGGGTTCCAGCCGGGAACGTTTCACGCAGGCGGCTGAAGCGTACCAATTGAATGACCGTGAGCAACACGGCCAACAGGATGAGCACCATTGAAACCCAGCGCAGGATGATCGGACTTGTGTTTCTTCGCAATGCAGGTGCCTCCAATCGTTAAGCCGCAGCAATTTTACCAGAGAAGTTAAGGCGTGATTCCACGCTGGTAAAGCAACCACAGCCCGGCCAGATAAATCACCCCAATGAGCAAGGCATCGGCTTCCAGCATACCCCAGCGCCGTTCTAGCCGAATCAGGTTACCCACCAGGGCTAGGGCCGTTAAAATGAGACCGAGCAATCCGACCAGCACAAAGGCGGGGTCAATCACACCCAAGAAGCGGCCGGAAGTATAGAATAAATCGCCCAGGCCCAGGGCAAACATGTTGAACAGGTTACTGCCGAAGAGATTGCCGATGGCCATATCATCGGCACCCAGGCGCGCAGCAGAAACGGTGGTGACCAGTTCGGGCAGCGACGTTACTAAAGCCACCAACGTGGTGCCGATGAAGGTGCTGCCCAAACCGGTGATGATGGCGATCTCGGCACTGCTGCGCACCAGCCAGGGTGTCACGTAAACCAGCGCAGCAGTGGCCAACCCGAAGCCAAAGAGGGCTATCCCCAGGCTGGGCGTGCCGGGCGGTATCTCTTCGGCGGTAATGGTGACGCCCGAAGCAACATGCTGATGGCGTTGAAGTAGCCGCACGGCTAGCAGGTAGCCCAGCATGATGACCAAACTGTCGCCGCCCACCCAGCCAATTCGCCAAGGAATATCGGCTAAGATGAAGAAGGTTACCAATCCGATCAAGAGGACGGCCAGGCTGCCGGAGAGGGCATGTTTGAGCGCGGCGTTGCGCAGGATACGCCGTTTGCGGAAGGCCAGATCTAAGATCGCCAGCAGCGCCATGTTGAACATATTACTGCCTAAGAGATTGCCGGCAGCCAGGTTGGCTTCGCCTTGGGTAATGGCGTTGACCGTAGTTAATACCTCGGGCAGTGAGGTGGCGGCTGCGATCAGGATCACGCCAACGAACAGTCGTCCCAGCCCGGTGCGTAGGGCAATGGCATCCCCGTACTCCGCCAGGCGCACCGCGGCTAAAACGATGATCCCCGCACTGACGAGGAAGATGATCCAAACCATCGGTTTAGTCCTCGGCGGTGGGGGATGAGGGGATGCCTTTAGCCAGTGCCAGTGGCCAGGCGGCAAAGACACCCGTGTTGGGCAAATTCAGGTCACCGATCAGGGCTTCGGCTTCTTCCAGGCAGCGCCGCGCCATCGCTTCATCCGGCACTATCGCCAGCAGGGTGTAGTTTCCCACCGCTTCGTGGGATTCGCTCTGGCCGTAAAGGTAGCGCAAGGCGAGCGGACGCTTGCGGCTGCGGCGTGCCCAACCGGTGCTTTCTAAAATCGTCACTCCGCTGACGCCGGCCTTCTCCCATCGCGCCAGCAAAGGATCAACATGGGCTTCGTTATCCACGACCATCAACACCAGGTACATGGGGCAGTCCTTTGTAAGGTGAGGGTTTACACGTGTAGGATGAGATGATTCTACCATCCTCGGTTTTTGATCTCAGATGATTTTACAGAAACGAGATTGGATGAAACACTTGTTGCATTTTGACCTTGGGGATATAATATGCAACATCTGTTTCACGCGAGAAACCATGGATTGGCTGCTGTTCCTACCTCAATTGCCGACGACCCCTTCCAGCCTGCGGGTGACGGTCTGGCGTCGGATGCGCCAAGTCGGTGCCCTTGGACTCCAGAATGGCGTCTGGGTCTTACCGCAGCGCGCCGATCTTGAGCAGTGGCTGCAGGATTTACGCGCCCAGGTGCGCCAACAAGGCGGTGAGGCCTGGCTGTTTCGGGCACAGACCCCAGATGCCGAAGCCGAGGGACTTATCCGTGATCGTTTCTGCACTGAACGCGATGAGGAATACCGCGAGTTCCTGGAGCGTTGCCAAGATTTTTTAGCCGAGATTGCCAAAGAGAGCCAACAAGGGAAGTATACCTACGCCGAGATGGAAGAGATTGAGGAAGACCTGGAGAAATTGGAACACTGGCTGGGTAAGATACGGGGACGCGATTTTTTCGAGGCGGCGCTCTCGGTTGAGGCTACTACGGCTCTAAAGACTTGCCATCAGGCCTTTGCCGTCTTTGTGAGTCATGTTTATGCTCGTGAGGGGCTGAATGCTGCAGCCGATACCGAATCTCAAACCCTTAACGACGGAGATGCCATACCATGAAATCCACAACCACGTCTACAACCACGCTGAGCGATGTTCAACGTCAACGCCTTTCCTGGCAGTTGATTGTTATCCTGGGCCTTGTCAGCGCGCTGGGGGATGTCACTTATGAAACGGCGCGCGGTGTCGCCGGGCCATATCTGCTCTATCTAGGTGCCAGTGCTGCCATCGTTGGCACCGTTTCTGGGCTAGGGGAATTTCTCGGCTATGCGCTGCGTCTGGTTAGCGGTTATTTAGCCGAGCGCACCCGCGCCTATTGGGCTGCCACGTTCCTCGGCTACGGCTTGATTCTGTGCATCCCGCTATTGGCGTTCGTCAACCGCTGGGAACTGGCTGCCGCGTTGTTGATCTTGGAGCGCATTGGCAAGGCTATCCGCTCCCCGGCTCGCGATACCATCCTTTCCCACGCTACGGCCCAGACCGGGCGCGGGCGCGGCTTCGCTCTCCATGAGTTCTTGGATCAACTGGGTGGGGTGGCCGGGCCGCTGCTCTTTGGGCTGGTCTTCGCCGTGCGCCAATCCTACCGTGATGGATTCAACCTGTTATGGATCCCAGCCCTCCTGATGCTGGCCACCTTGGCCTTTGCCCGCTTGCGAGTGCCTACCCCGGAGCGGCTGGAAAAAGACACCCGCGCCGCAGATGCGGCCGGCACGCGCCTGCCGCGCGCCTTCACGTTCTATGCGCTGTTTACCCTATTCAGCGTAGCCGGGTTTGCTACCTTTGCCGTGCTTTCCTACCACTGGAATGCCCGTGGCCTGTTTTCCCCCAACCAAATTGCCTACCTTTATGCCCTGACCATGGGCGTAGATGCCATCGCTGCGCTGGGAATTGGCCGCATTTATGACCGGATTGGCCTGAAAGGAATGGTGCTGATCCCATTGCTGACTCTGCCAATCCCCTTCCTGGGCTTTTCCCAGAGCATCCCACTGGCTCTTTTTAGCGCAGTGTTATGGGGGATGGTGATGTCGGCGCATGAGACGGTGATGCGAGCGGCCATTGCGGATATGGTGGGCAAAGCTCGTCGCGCCTCGGCGTATGGCATTTTCAACACCCTGTATGGTGCGGCCTGGTTTGTCAGCGGCGCCAGTATGGGCTTCCTTTACGAGCGTTCGCTCAGCGCGCTTTTGCTCTTCGTAACGTTGACCGAAATCCTGGCACTGGTGATGTTTGGTCTATTACGACGCGCTTATACTTCCCCTGAAGTGGCGGTCTGAACCTGGTGGGGGTGAAACACACGCCAGGCTGAGAAGAGAAGGATCAATCCCAGCAGAACTTTGAGCGAGACCGGAGCGATGTGCCCTAATACCGGCCCGGCCAACCCGGCTCCCAGGAAGGTGCCCAGGCCCATCGGTAGGATTACCTGCAGCCCTTCCTGGGGGCTGATGAGCCCTCGCCGCAAGTGGCGCGCCAGGCCTACGGCTACGGTTGGCAGGCCGATGAGCACGCTGGCTGAGCCGGCCAGTTTGACCTCGACGCCGAAGAGGATCACCAGCGTGGGGATGATCAATTCACCACCGGCTACACCGAGCAGACTGCTGACCAAGCCAATGCCCAGGCCGGCCAGGAAGGCTATCCCATAACGGATCACCCCGCTCGGCAACCCGCCCCCGGGCCGGGTAAGGGGCAAGAAGGCTTCGGTGATCAAGAGCAGCCCTAAGGCTGCCAGGAGGATCAAGATGGCGCGTTCCAGGTGGCGTTGGCGCACGCGGGGCAACCATCCGGTGCCCCAGAAAGCCATGCTCAGGCTGCCCAACAGCAATGCTCCCAGCATTGGCCATAGGGGGATGAGTTGTGCCCACGGCAGTACGCGCCCCCGCACAAAGAAGGCCATGCCCAGGGTCAAAAAACTGACGGCCAGGTTCAATGGCACGGCGCGCCGGCTTGGGAAACCCAATACCCCAACCAATACTGGCAAGCGGAACTCTGCCCCACCCAGACCGATTAGCGCCCCGACCCAGCCGATAGGGATGGCGCTCAAGAAAGCCAGGGCGGCCCGCTGCCATGCCACCCGTTGGCCCCAATTTTCCCCGGCCGGCACGTTAGGCTTCCCTTGTGGGGCTTAGAGCCCGCTCTGACCGCTCTCTTTAAGGCGATCTTCCAGGGTGCTGATAATGCGGCGCTGGCGGCTGATGATATCTTTAACCACGTCGCCGATGGAAATGATGCCCAGCAGACGGTCGCCTTCCATGACCGGCAAGTAGCGGGTGCGCTTGTAGGTCATCAGTTCCATGCACTCTTCGACGGTTTGATCCGGGTGCACGGGGTAAAGTTCGGTGGTCATAATCTCGCGCACCAGGGTGTCTTTGGAGGCTTTGCCGTGCAAAATGACCTTGCGCGCGTAATCGCGTTCGGAGATGATGCCCACCAGGCGCTCGCCTTCCATAACGGCCAATGCTCCCACGTCCTTATTGGCCATCATGCGCAGAGCTTCATAAACGGTGGCCTCGGGGCTGATAGACCAAATGTAATCCCCTTTGACCTGAAGGATGTGTCGCACGGTATTCATCAACGTGGCCTCCTGGTTTGGAATAAGATGAGCGAGGGCAGAAAGATGGCGCATTCGCGCCACGGGCGCGGAGAATTTGGGCAAAGATCACCGCAGGACGGCTAACGCGGTGCAGACGGGCGCAGTATTTCGCACTACTATCATCATAACACAATCCGGCCGTCCAGGTGACGGAAGGGGGGTACCAATGCGATCCGCGCCCTTATGCAGATAAATCGTATCAAATAAGGTTATATAAGTCAATGCTGCCGCATCTTATAGGTTACCAGGTACAAAGGGTTGGTTGGGAGAGGTTTGGCATCTACGAAGCACGAGCCCCCGCACGGGGCAGGGGCTCGCAGGCGGCAATAGTAGGTTTTTTGGGTTTAACGGTGGATTTCCACGCGGCGGGCGGCGCTGTGGGTGAGCATGCCCAAGCCAAGGAAGATCAGCCCGAGGAAGATGAGGAAAGATGTGAGGGGCGATATGGGTTGGGTCATATCGGCGCCGGTGACCGGAATGAGCAGGCCGGGCTGACCGCTAGAAGGTGGGGGAGGCGGCGGGGGTGGTAGGGTAGGTGGCGTTGTGGGCTGTGTGGGCTGGCCCGGGTCTGGGGTGGGGGTGCTATCGCCTGTGGGAGGAATGATAGCGGTTTCTGTGGGCATTGGTGTTGTGGTTTCACCAGGAGGCAGAACCGTAATCTCGGTGGGGATAGCATCTGTTGGTGTGGGTCCAGTGGGTGTCTCTTCGGTTGGTATGACCTCCGTAGGTACCACCTCAGTAGGAGTAGAAGTCACTTCAGTAGGGGTGATTTCGGTAGGAGTGACCTCAGTAGGAGTTACTTCCGTTGGTGTAATCGCGGTGGGGGTCACTTGGGTTGGTTCTACAGTAGGCGAGGTCGTGTTGGTCGGGACGGCGCAGTAGGAACCGGCATAAGCGCCGGGATTGTGAAGAGTCACGGTTTGCCCGTTGACGGTGACCGATGCCGAGATGACATTGTAGTAACCAGGGCTTTGATAATCGTAATAATGCCAGACATTTCCCGTCTGATTGCTGGGACTGATGGTAGCGGTATGGGTTGTTGATCCATCGCTATACGTGTAGGTGAGGCTACCGGGCGTGATCCCGCTGGGGACATTGAGCAGGACGAAGTGGATTTCCACCTGCCCGTTCACACATGCGATGTGAGATAAATTGAGTTGATAGTTAGGTTGAGGGGTATTGGTTGGCACTGGGGTTTTGGTGGGTTTGGGAGTGTTGGTGGGTTTGCGGGCGGTATCCAATGCAGTTGCGCTGGCTGGGAATGCCAGCAGGCTCAGGCCTAACCCTGCCAATAAGGTAACAACGCCCAGAAAGTAAAACCAGCGGGCCAGCGAACGGTAAAAGATGGGTGACTTTTGGAACAACATAGCAAGACCTCCGAACAGAGACAAAATGGTAGAGAGCGATAAAGGCTACACAATTGCCTTCTCGCTTGTGAATGAGTCCGGCCGGTTTCGCTATTGGCTCTGTGCGCTCCCACCGGGATACCGGTAAGCGACCAAATTAGGGGTTGCGCACTTCGACGCCGCCGAATAAACAGGACCTTTTGCACCGGTTTTTTATTTTAAATAAACAAACCGGCCCAGGAATTAGCAAAGGCCGGTTTCGCCACTGGCTCTGCGGGGGGTGGCCCAGACTTTGGGTCTGGGCGGGCGACCAATGCGCACCGCTCCCGCTTCAACGCCGCCTGCAAAAGGGATGTGCCCCTTTGATTTTGTTAAGGACGTCAATATTTTGACTTTGTTTATCCTATTATACGCAAGTTAGTAAAAAAAGCAAGGGTTTTGGTTAGATTCTT
>NZ_JBWGPQ010000035.1:0-30676 GCF_056331585.1 Thermanaerothrix sp. | reverse complement strand
GCCGCATTCACCCTATCAAAGAGCCTGCTTCTTCAGGCTAAGTGGCGAAGGTATTGGTTAAATACGCGCATATATCTCTCGTCGAGCATTATTAATCTTCTCGTGGCTTTAATAAATCACACATTACTTTGTTATCCTCTTGACGATTTACAATAGTCCAATATAATATACTAAAGTCCTAAAATAGAGACTACAACATGAAAGACTTAACCCTTGCCCGCAGTGCCGAACGCACCCTGCGCTTAATTGAAACCATCCTCGCCCACCCCGAGGGGCTAACCCCCCAAGATTTGATGCAAAAATTGGGGCTCTCGCGTTCCTCGCTCTTCGTCCTGCTCAAGACCCTCAAAACCCTGGGCTACCTGGACCAATCCGAGAAACGCGGGCGCTACCTGCCCGGCCCACGCCTCTTGGCCTGGCAGGCGCGCGGTGATCTCAGCCAACAGGAACTCCTGGCCGCCTTCTATCAGGAAAGCGCCCAAACCGCCTGGCCCGAGACGCTGGCTCTGGTGGTGCCCATCTCCGAGGGACTGCTCGTCCTGGCACAAGCTGAGGGCAGTCATGAGACCCGCCGCGTGTTCCAGGTGGGAAAAATTTACCCGTATTTAGAAGCAGCCCAGGCCCTGTTCGCACCCTCTTCCACCCCCCTGACCATCGAGGAGGGTATGGTGCTAGCCCAATCGAACGAGACCCTTGATCTGGCTGCACCGATCTGCCCGGATGGCTTTCAGCCCCGCGCGGCACTGCTTCTGAGTGCGCTGGCTTATCGCTGGCAGCCACAAACCCTGCTGACCCAGATGGGCCCCGAGTTACGTAACCTGGCAGCGCGCATTTCTTACCGCCTGGGGGCCCTCACCTATTCGCCTTTCCAGCCTCAACCCGATCAAGACCTCCAACCCCTGGAGCCCCTTACGCCAGCTCAAATGGAGGCGTTTCTTCGCGGTCCGGTCTCGGCGCGGCTGGCCTGCGTGCGTCCCGATGGTCAACCCCACGTCATACCTCTCTGGCAGGAGTGGAACGGCCACGCATTCATGGTGATCGCCTGGCAGGGCTCACGCTGGCCTGAATATGTTCGACAAAACCCCGCCGTTTCCTTGACCATTGACGAGCCCTGGCCACCGTTACGCCGCGTCGTTGCCCGCGGACAAGCCAATCCGGTCACCGATTTAACGCCACAGGATTTGCATCGCTTGCTCAACCGCCTTGGCCGGCGCTATTTGGGGCGCGACTTGGCCCAACCCTACCTGAACCAAGTGGCCGAAGTCTTCCGCATTGACGTAGAGTACCTACGCGGCTGGCGCGGCCTCACTACCGCTCTCACTCCACCCTGATCTCACGCCTATGGATATTCACCTGAAGGGCCTGACATTCTCTTATCCCAACCACACCCAAGCGGTCTTGCAGGGGCTCACCCTTGATATCCCCTCTGGGCAATTCGTCGCCATCATCGGTCAAAGTGGTTGCGGTAAATCCACCCTACTACGGCTGCTGGCAGGGCTACTCTCACCGACACACGGGCATATCGCCTTTAATGGGACTATCTCCACCGGTCCTTCTCAGGCTCACACTGTGGCTTGGATGGCTCAATCCCCGGCTCTATTGCCCTGGCTCACCACGTACCAGAACGTTGCCCTTGCCCTAAAGTTTACGCGCACCGGTAAACCGCCCCTGTTGAGCCCTGAAGAAGCCCTCGACCGCGTTGGTTTAAGTCAGTATGCCCACGAATATCCGCATCGTCTTTCGGGTGGTATGCAGCAACGCGTCGCCCTAGCCCGCTTATTGGTCCAAGGGGCGCCGATTTGGCTAATGGATGAACCTTTTTCGGCGCTGGATGAACTGACGCGAGAGAATCTCAGCAATATCTTGCTCGATCTCTGGCAATGGTTAAAACCCACCATCCTGTGGGTAACCCACCACATTTACGAAGCCGTCAGGCTTGCTGATCGTATCCTGGTGCTCTCACCCCGCCCGGCCCAAATTGTGGCAGACCTCGAGATTATACTTCCTCGCCCCCGCGACGAAAATCACCCCCGATTTAGCGCCTATGTCAACCAACTCAGAAAATCACTTTTCTCCTCCAATGGTCAGGAAGGTACTTCCAATGACAGGTTCATCGCGTAGTAAACTGTTCACCTGGGGACTTATTGTGGGCGCCCTCTCTATCTGGGAGGTGGGCGTTCGAGTGGGGAATGTTCCCCCCTATCTTCTGCCCGCCCCTGGCCTCATCCTCCACACCCTGGCACAAAACTTTTCCACCTATCTTCAGGCGTCGTTGATCACTTTTGGTGAAGCCCTGCTGGGCTTGTTGATCGGAACCTGTGTAGGGATTCTCATCGCTATCCTGGTTACGTTTTGGCCAGGTTTGGAACACGGCGTTATGAGTCTGGCCATTTTGGTCAAATCCACGCCCCTCGTAGCCATCGCTCCCCTGCTGACCATTTGGTTGGGGTTCGGCTGGCAACCCAAAGTTATCATTACCGCCTTGGTGACCTTTTTTCCCGTGTTGGTCAACGTTCTGGTCGGGCTCCAAACCATCACCCCTAGCCTGTTGGATTTATTCCACGCCTGGCGAGCGAACCGCTGGGAACTTCTATGGCATCTGCGATTGCCTCACAGCCTCCCGTACGTATTTGCCGCACTAAAAGTCAGCACCCCTCTGGCATTGATCGGCGCCATCGTCGCCGAGTGGACTGGTGCTTCGGGAGGGTTGGGACGCTTGATGTGGCTGGCCTACACCAATCTGAATCTCCCCCATTTATTTGCCGCTATTTTTATCCTGGCGGCGGCGGGAATGCTCCTCTATCAGGGAACGACCCAGGCCGAAAAACGCCTGGTGTTTTGGTACACCTCATCCTAATCCTGTCACGGAGGTCACTCACCTATGAGACATCGTCCTTTCTTCCACTTTTTCATTCTTCTTTCGATCTTTCTGACGATTGCCTGTCAGCCCTCAGCACCGCTTACAACCCCTACCCCACCCCGCACTGCGCTCACTTTTATGGCCGGATATAAACCCCAAGCCAATTTACCTTTCGTGGGGGCTTATGTGGCCAAAGAAAAAGGTTATTTTGAAGCCGAAGGATTAGATGTCACGATCGAGCACTCGCCCGGGCAAGGGCAACACCTCCAATTACTGGCCGCCGGAAAAGTCCAAGTCACCACCCAGGATGCCGCTGTGTTATTACAGCGCCGTGCCGACCCTGGCCTGCCTTTGGTTTCCATCGCACTGATCGGACAGCGCGGCCAACAAGCCTTTGCCGCGCTCAAAGAGTCAGGCATGGTCACCCCCAAAGACTGGGAAGGTCATCTGGTGGGATATAAAGGCACCCCACCCCCGGATCTCTTTGCCTTGCTTCATGCCGCAGGAGCCGACGTCAATAAGGTTAATCTGGTCAATGTGGGGTTTGACCCACGCGTATTGGTTGAGGGCAAAGTGGATGTTTACCCTCTTTTCAAATCTAATGAACCCTTTTTACTGCGCTCCTGGGGCTATGAGATCACACTGTGGGACGCAGCAGATTACGGTGTGCCCACGCTTGGACTGACCTATGTCACCACTGAATCCTTGCTCCAGGAACAACCTGACGTTCTGGCGCGCTTCTTGCGAGCGGCACTGCGCGGGATTGAGTTTGCCGCCCAACATCCTGATGAGGCCGTTCAGATTGTGTTGAAATACACCGGGCCAGAGACCAATCCGGATCATATGCGTTACATGTTGGAAACCGAATTGAAGGATGCTCAGAGTGATATCACGCGCGAGCATGGCTGGGGCTGGCAGACTCAGGAACAATGGCAAGCCTTGGCAGATATGCTTCATCAGTACGATATCTTACCCTCTATGGACGTCACCAAAGCCTTTACCACCCGCATCCTGGAAATGGTAAAATCGCGGTAACTTAATTCGGTAACCCAATTTTTAAGAGCCCCGCGATCCCGCGGGGCTTTTTTTCTATGTCTCTTGCGCTTGCTTCATTCGCCAAATTCCTAAGGCGAAGAAGACCACTGCAAATCCGGTTAAAACCACCAGGTGGGGAAACAGGTCCTGCAGGGTACCCCCGCGCATAAGATAGTTGACCATGCCTTCCAGAGCCCAGGTGGTCGGAAGTACATGAACGACGGTTTTAACCGATGCAGGGAAGAGCTCCAAGGGATACCAACATCCACCCAATAGCGCCATCACCATGCCCATCAGGATACTCAGGTTATTGGCTTGGGCTTCGTTTTTAACCCATGTTCCCATGAATACGCCAATCGCCCCCGCTGCCAACGCCGAGGTTAGCAACAACAAAACCAACGTCAAAGGATCACGCATCCAAGACAATTTTAGAACTAGCACCCCAAACCCCACCAGCAATCCCATCTGGATCAGAGCCATCAATACCTGACCGCCGATGGTACCAACCAAGAAAACAGCCTGAGAGGTGGGTGTAGTCATCACCCGGGAGAGCGTGCCGGTATTGCGCTCATACGCTAGCAGTGCCGAAATTCCAAAGAGGGGGATGAAGACCCAGGTAATAAGTTGACCGGCCGAGGCTTGGGCGCGCGGATCATAAACCGGAGCACTCGAAGGACGAATTACCTCTAAACGGTCTGGGACTTGTGCCCATAACGAGCGAGCCAGATGGCTGGCTTCAATGACGTATTGCTGGCGTTCTGCCTCCGTCTTAAACACACCATACTGTTCGGCCAACGTCACCGCCGCATGGGCGGCCTCAAAAGGCAGGCTCTCCCCACCAACTGCCGCCTGGATTGCACGTTGCACCGCCAAGGCGCGCAGGTTGTTCGGTTGTTGATAAAGTAAAAGCCGGACTTTTTCACCGTGCATCAATCGCTCTACGGTAAGGTCAGGCGGCAGGTATAACCAAAAGGCCACTTTGCGGGCTAAAAAGCGTTCCTCGGCTACAGCGCGGCTCACCACTTCCAGTCGCAAACCCGGTGCCCCCTTAAGAGCCTCCACGATGCGGGCGGAGATCTCATTTTTGGCCTCATCTACCACCGGAAGGGAAACCTTTCCATCCGAACCATACTTACCCATACCCAATACAAATGTGAACAGCACGGGTAGAAGAATGAAGAATAGCCATTCGCTGGGCGAGGCAAAGCGCAGCAAAATGTCTTTACGGACGATGGCAAGAATTTGGCGCATGACTCTCCCTCTTAAGCCTGAGAAAAACGGCGTGAGCGCATCAAGATAACCCCTGCCAGAGAGATTAAAACAACCCCCATGAGTGCCAGGGCCGACAAAGGTCGGACGATCTGGCTCAGGGAGCCGCCCGCAGCCAAAATGGCATACCCGTCCATCCCCCACGCATTAGGGGTCATACGGCTTAGGATATACACCGTAGACGGCATATCACCCAGATCAACAAAACTACCACCCAACAAACCAAAGATCAACATCAGCGCTGAGCCCACCGAGGCAACTTGAGCCGGCGTGCGAGCCAATGCAGCGATGAGCAATCCCCAACCCACCGCAGCCAATGACGCACATAGAATTAACGCAAGGACTCCAAAGGCATCACCCCAATTCAAGGCAAAAAGCCAGGTTGAGATGCCAATCAACAATATCTGCTGTACTACACCGCTCAGGTAAACCCCAATACCTTTCCCCACCAAGATCTGAAACGGGAGGATTGGGGTGAGCATCAAACGCTGTAATGTCTGCTGCCGCCGCTCGACCAATAGAGAACGCGCACCAAACGTTGCGGTGAACACCAAGAAGAACAGCGCCATCCCCGGTGCCATAGAAGCCATTACATTAACATCTCGGAGTTGGGTGATTTCCCCCTCGGTAACGACCACCTGGATCAATTCCTGTTCCGCACCCGACCGCGCCAGAGATTCGCCCCAAGTGCGTCCAATGTCTTCGGCTTGTGCGGGTTGAATCACGCCGTTCGCCACCAACGGCACAATGGCCGTCCAGCCCAGGATGCGCCCTTTTTCCACCCGAAAGAGGAACGCACGTACAATGCTTTCGAGAATCGCAACGCTGTTGGGGCGCCCGGGATTGGCATAAATCTGAAGGGTGACATTAGGCGATGACGAAGGGAACCATGCTTGCCATTCCTCTGCAGGGCGAATCAAACTCTGGGTAAAACCGGTCGGGATAATAACCGCTGCCGCAGCTTGGTCTTTTTCAACCTGTTGCTTTGCTTCTACTAAATCCGAAACAAGAATGGGCTCGAGTAAGGGATCCAACTCCGGGGAAAAGAGCACATTCACCAAGGCATTTCCCAGAGTTTGCCCATCATAATTTACAATCACCACAGGGATATCGCTAGGGCCACTGGATGAATTTGCGCCCCCTCCCACCTGACCACTGATCAGCCCCATCCCAAGCGTCAACAAGAATGGCCCAATCAAGATCATCAATACGGTTGACCGATCACGAAAGATCAAGAGCAAATCCTTGAACGCAATGAGCAGAATCCGCCGCATCCTCGTCCTCCCTAATCCCTTAAAGCACGCCCGGTCAGTTTTAAAAAGACGGTCTCCAGATTGGGTTTGCTGATCTCGACGCTGCGTATGCGCACGCCATGCTCTAAGCACACGGCGATGAGATGGGGCAGGATTTCTTCTGAGGTACGGGTGAGCACTCTTAAACGATGATTCTCTTGGATCACATTAACCGCGCCCGGCAAGTGATGCAATGCCTCTAAAGGTAGCACAGGTTCATATCATCCTCAAATGTCAGTACCAGGGTGTCATGTTCATCCACTTGCTGTAAAAGTTCGAATTGTGTTCCCAGTGCAATCAACCTTCCATGATCCATAATTCCAACCCGATGAGAGAGCTCCTGAGCTTCTTCCATGTAGTGAGTGGTATAAAGGATCGTGATGCCCTCACGGTTGAGCGACTTGACAAAGTCCAGAATTGCGCGGCGGGACTGCGGGTCAATCCCCACCGTGGGTTCATCCAGAAAAAGTACCCGGGGACGATGTAACAGACCTGCGGCCAAATTAAGACGACGTTTCATCCCTCCCGAATAGGTACGCACTTTCTGATTGGCTTTTTCACTCAATCCCACCTGTTCCAGGGTTGAGTGAATCCGTTGACGTAATTCCTTGTCTTTCAATCCATACATTTGCCCCCAGAACCATAAGTTTTCATAGCCGCTCAGATCTTGATAAAGCGCAATTTCCTGGGGCACCACCCCAATCAAGCGGCGTACTTCCGAGGGATGCTTTAGGATCGAATAGCCGCCAATCCAAGCCTCGCCCGAGGTGGGCAACAATAACCTTGATAAAGCGCAATTTCCTGGGGCACCACCCCAATCAAGCGGCGTACTTCCGAGGGATGCTTTAGGATCGAATAGCCGCCAATCCAAGCCTCGCCCGAGGTGGGCAACAATAACGTGGAAAGGATTGAGATTGTGGTGGTTTTCCCCGCCCCATTGGGCCCAAGTAGGCTAAAAATTTCACCTTCCCTCACCTCGAAATTAAGGTCATCTACTGCGGTCAGATGAGCGAAACGCTTGGTAAGATTTTGCACCTGGATCATCACACCTCCCGACATAAGGAGCGGAAAGACTTCACCAATTCATATCTACGCGGTTTCGAATTAAGAGTTGCATGTCTGAGTAAATAAAACAACCAAGCGACGATCATTAGTTACCGCCTAGTCACTCTATCCTAAAATAACGTAAAAGGTTAAAAGAGATCTAAACGTCGCTGGTGGACTTCACAAAATCCACAACCTCATCCAGGTAAGCAAAGGCCAATGCCGTAACCGTATCGGCTGCCCCATAATAAATTGCTAAACGACCTGTGGGAGAATCATAGAGCGTTGCACAAGGAAAGACCACATTGGGCACATCGCCCACACACTCATAAAGGGTCTGCGGAGACATCAGATAGGGGCCTCCCCGTGCAATGACCTTCCAGGGTTGATCGAGATCGAGCAACGCCGCGCCAAAGGAATAAACAAAACCATTGCACGAAGTAAGCACCCCATGATAGAAAAGCAACCAACCCTCACGGGTTTCAATTGGGATTGGACCAGCACCGATTTTTGTGCTTTGCCATCCCCCTTTAGGGCTCATCACAAAGCGATGTTGCCCCCAATGGATGAGATCCGGGCTTTGACTGACGAAAATATCTCCAAAGGGCGTATGTCCACGGTCACTTGGGCGGCTCAGCATCATGTAATAACCTTTGATTTTGCGTGGGAAGAGCACCCCGTTGCGGTTATAAGGGAGAAAAGCGTTCTCCAAGAAGTAAAAAGTTTCAAAATCAAACGTGTATCCCACACCGATTGTAGGGCCATGATATCCGTTGCACCAAGTGATGTAATAACGATCTTCCAACCACACTACGCGCGGGTCATAACGATGTTCGAAATGGGCTAGTTCTGCATCCTTATATTGCCAGATGATCGGGGCATCATCCAATTGCCACCGAATGCCATCCTCACTAAAGCCACGATGTAAATTCATCTCGCGTTTTTTGTTATCACATCGGAACACCCCTGCAAAACGATCCTTGAAGGGCACAACGGCGCTGTTAAAGATGCTGTTAGAAGAAGGAATAAGATTACGGGGAATAATGGGGTTGCCGCTGTAACGCCAAACGACATCCGAGCACCCGGCGGGACGATCTTCCCAGGGGATGTTAGGCAAAGCAGATATAGTCATGGCTTGATCATCTCCTTGTGCATGGTTATTGTCGTCACCGATTCCCGCTCCACCAAAAACGGATGAATGAGCAAGGTCATCCGCGCCGCATCGGGGTATTGGCGTCGCAGTTCCACCAATTCCACTGCAGCCCGTCCCATGGCTAATGTATCTACGTGTAAGGTGGTCAGCGTTGGATGGGTGTGGGTAGCAATATACGTATCGTCATAGCCAACCACCGAAAGGTCTTCCGGCACGCGTCGTCCCAGGCTTTGAGCCGCCCGAACGGCAGCATTGGCTACTTCATCATTGAGACAGAAAAGAGCCGTAATTTGGGGATGAGCCTTGAGCAGCGCAATAGTTTCATCATATCCTCGTGAGCGGCTGATATTGAAATTAGCGATGTAGGTGTGCGAAATTCCGTGTTCTTTGAGCGCGCGTAGATAACCATTGCGGCGATCCCGCAAACTTGGATAGCACCGCTCTTCCCCACCGATCAACCCAATATGCTGATGCCCACAATTCAGCAAAAATTCCACTGCCTGATAGGCCGCGCGAAAATTATCCGAGAGAACGGCATCAAATTCTTCACGAACCGCATAACTATCCACTAGCACGACCGGGCCAGTATATTGAGCCAATAGTTCCATAAAAGCCGCGCTCACAAAGACCCCAACCAGAAGAAGAGCCTCGGGATTACCGCTAAGCCATTGGGAGGAAATTTCCAGGGGTTGGTTATTTTCATCTACCGGCAACGAAGCAAACAACAAATTGATCCCTTTGTAGCGACAAGCCTCCTCAATTCCCAAAATCACCTTGGAATAAAACGGATTTGCTTGTGGGGCTAAGTCTGGATCTAATTTAACCAGCATACGCAGGGTGGAAAGAGGGGATTCGCGATCTTTGGGAGAAGAAGAGTTGATCGGATATCCCAATTCTGCCGCCACTGCCAGCACCCGTTCGCGCGTTTTCTGAGCCACACCGGGGCGATTATTCAAAACCAGAGAAACGGTGGAAACCGAAACACCGCAACGATGAGCAATTTCCGCAATTTTCACTCTTTTGGTCATCACCGAGTCGGGCTCTAAAGCATTTAAAGGGTTTTTATAATTCTATTCACAATGCGCCTAAAGTCAAGCCATATATCCATAAAATTTTTCCAAAATTTTTATAAATCCGAAAGTTTCCCCTCGCCTCGACAGAAATTCCCATCTCATTTTTCATCTTCCCTTTCCTGGTAATCCAATTTACCTCTTAGCACTTGAGGAATTGAGGCCATCTAAACCCTGGAAGCCCGATTTTTCCCTCTCCCTGCCTCTAGAACAGTGCAACTAAAATTTTAATTTACCAATTTTTAGTCCAACCCAATTGACTTTTGTTCATAATTTTTCTATAATGAAACAAATTGGGAGCGCTTCCAATATCATCATGCACTGGCGCCCCCAGTATCACCAACCGCAGGCCAACCATGTCCAACCTGACCCTGGAAGATATTGCCCGACAAGCCGGTGTCTCACGTTCCACCGTCTCACGCGTCCTCAATGATCATCCTAATGTACGCGAGGAAGTACGGCGGCGCGTCCTAGACGTTATTCGCCAAACCGGCTATCATCCCAATGCGGCTGCGCGCACGTTGGCTTCTCAGCGCTCTTTCATGCTGGGCTTGGTGCTACCGCGGAGTGTTAGTTCATTCTTTAGTGACCCCTACTTTCCCCGCCTAACCCAGGGGATTGCCCAGGCGTGTAATCACTACAATTACACCCTTGCCCTCTTCTTAGTGAGTAGCGCCGAGGACGAGGCCAAAATTTACCCGCGCATCTCGCGGCGCGGGCTGTTGGATGGCATTTTGCTTCAATCCGGCCAAATTGGGGATCAATTGATGGACCGTTTGCTGGCCTCAAACATTCCACTAGTGGTGATCGGCCGTCCCTTCAACCCCAATGGCGTCAGTTACATTGATGTAGACAACGTTAATGCCGCTTACAATGCTGTCAGTCATCTCATTCGCCTAGGGTACCAGCGCATTGCGACCATTGCCGGACCTGACAACTCGACTGTTAGCATAGATCGCAAAGAGGGTTATGCCCGAGCATTGCAAGAACGTGGGCGAAAAATAGATTTTTCCCTGATCGCCGAGGGGGATTTCACCGAGACAGGGGGCTATTATGCCATGCAAAGCCTGCTCCCGGCACGACCGGATGCCGTCTTTGCCGCCTCAGACGCTATGGCTATCGGTGCAATGCGCGCCATTCGCGAAGCCGGCCTGCGCATCCCGGAGGACGTTGCCATGGTTGGCTTTGACGATTTACCCTTTGCGGCGACTGCCACACCCCCTCTTACTACCATACGCCAGCCCATTGCACCATTGGGATTTAAAGCCGTTGAAATTTTGCTCGACTTAATCGAAAACGGCGCTCAACCACCACGGCGAGTCATTATGGATACCGAACTGGTAGTCCGTGATTCATGTGGCGCCCTCAAACGCCGCAGTCCGGGGTAAATAATGAAATTTCTTGCCTCAAACTGGGAGCGCTCTCAACAAGCAGCATATCTTCAAAAAATTTTAGAGGAGGTGATTAGCCGGGAGGAGATGTTCATCACGAGAAGTCCATAAAATTTTCCACACTTCATCTCAATGCAGATCCCTACATGTTCGTGAATTGGAAGAAAGGAGAAAGGAACTATGCGTAAGCTTTTCCTATCTGTCTTCACTGTGCTGATCCTGGCCAGCCTGCTTCTGGCGGCTTGTGGACCAGCAGCCACCCCCACTCCCGAGAAGATCATTGAAACCGTGGAGGTGGAGAAAACCGTCATTCAAACCCAGGTCGTTGAGGTAACACCCACAGGCCAAGCCGCCCCAACTACCTACCCGCGCAATGAAACCATCTACGTCAGCGGCGCCGCCTGGGGGCCCCCCTCCACCTGGAACCCCTTCCAGCCAGGAATGTTGGCCAACGCCACCGGGACCATTGGGTTCGTCTATGAGTTTCTGTTCAACTACGACCCTCTGACGGATAAGTTCATCCCCTGGCTGGCCGAAAAAGGCGAGTGGACCGACCCCACCACCTATGAAGTCACCCTACGCAAAGGCCTCACGTGGAGTGATGGTCAGCCCTTGACCGCCGAAGATGTCAAGTTCACATTGGAATTAGGTAAGAAATATCCCGCCCTGTGGTTCTCCCCACTTTGGACCAATACCGGCCTGACCGATGTCACCATTGTGAATGACACCACGCTCAAGTTGACCTTCAACGACCCACTCTACCAGGAATGGGAGAATTACCTCTTCAACCTGCCTATCGTCCCCAAACACCTGTGGGAGAATCGCACCGAAGAAGAAATTACCACCGGTGCGAATGAAAAGCCAATTGGTTCTGGCGCCTATCTGTACCTTACCCACGCCGAGGATCGCAACGTCTGGGTGCGTAACGAGAACTGGTGGGGAATCCCCATCTTCGGCAAACCGGCACCTAAATACATTGTGGATATCCGCGTGTCGAGCAACAACGTTGCCCTGGGCATGGTCGTTAAGGGCGAACTGGACCTGAGCAACAACTTCCTCCCCGGCATCGCCACCCTGGCTGAGAAGGGCTACGTCAAGACCTTCTATGAAAAAGCCCCCTATATGCTCTCGGCCAACACCGCCGTGCTCTTCCTGAACACCACCAAGAAACCCATGGATGATCCGAAGTTCCGCCGCGCCCTTGCCTTCGCAATCGACGTGCCATCCATCGTTAACGTGGCTTACGCCAATCTGGTCAAGGCCGCCAGCCCATCCGGTTTGCTACCTACGATGAGCAAATATGATGATCAGGACGTCATTGCTCGCTTGGGTTACACCTTCGACACCGCTAAAGCCAAGCAGATGCTGGCCGATGCTGGATACAAGGACATCAATGGCGACGGTTTCGTGGAAGCGCCGGATGGCTCCAAGATTGAACTACAGGTAACCTGCCCGAATGGGTGGACCGACTGGATGGCCGCTATTGACATTATCGCCTCCAGCGCACAGGCCGCTGGAATCAATATTCAGGCTGCCTACCCCGATTACGGTGCATGGAACACGGCCCTGCAAGGCGGCACCTTTGACATGACCCTCAACAACTGGGCTCAGATGAGCAACACCCCTTGGACGCTCTACAACTTGCTTTTCCGGCATCCAATCCAGGAGCAGATGCAAGCCGGCAACTTTGGGCGCTACGTCAATCAGCAAATGTTCGATCTGGTAGATGCGCTAGCCCGCGTGCCAACCACGGATGAAGCTGGAATGAAAGCCGCGACCAGCAAAATCCAGGAACTCATGCTTACCGAGATGCCTGTAATTCCGCTGTGGTACAACGGCCTATGGGCACAGTGGACGGAGACCACCTGGACCAACTGGCCTAACGAGAAGAATCCGGTCTCGCTGCCCACTACCTGGTCCGGTTACTGGCAGATGGGTGGTCTGCAGACCCTGATCAACCTGAAGCCGGTGGCGCAACCTTAAACGACACAGCCCGAGGGATGCCGCTTCCTCTTCTTAGGGAAGCGGCATCCTAACCTCATGTTTTTACCTCAAAACCATTTTTACCCGCTAAAATATTTTTACCCTCACGCCCCCAGGAGCCCGTCATGCGACGGTATTTGACACGTAAAATCCTGATTTATATTCTGACTTTCTTTCTCGCGGTGACAATTGATTGGCTCATTCCGCGCTTCATGCCCGGTGACCCGATTCGCAACATGTTAGCGCGCGTCTCAGTGGCTTCCAATGCCTCAGCCATCCAGATGATGTATGACTATTATGCGCGCCTGTTTGGGCTTGATCTCCCCTTGTGGCAACAATACCTCAACTTTTGGAAAGCGCTATTCCAGGGCAACCTGGGCATTAGCACGTATCTTTTCCCCACCCCGGTCATTGATGTTCTAAAGCGTGCGGTGCCTTATGACGTGTTCCTTCTCGTTCCATCCATCCTTCTGGGGTGGTATGCTGGCAATCATTTTGGGGCTATTGCGGCACGCTCTAAGCGCCTGGATAATTTCATCCTTCCCCTTAGTTACATCTTGACAGCCACGCCCTATATGTGGCTGGGCATTCTATTGGCCTGGTTTTTTGGGATTGTCCTGGGATGGTTCCCCATTGCTGGAGCCTATAGTTTCTCCTTACGCCCAACCTGGTCTTGGGGTTTTCTACTTGATTTGCTTCATCACTGGTTCCTCCCGTTTGCCTCTCTCTTTATAATCGAATTTGGGGGATGGGCTATCGGTATGCGTAATATGATCATTTATGAATTAGAGGCCGAATACTCACGTTATTTGACTGCCTTGGGAGCCCCCAAGCGTCTGATCCGCCAATATGCGTTCGACAATGCCATCCTGCCCCAAATTACTGGCTTAGCGCTTAAGTTGGGGGTTATTGTGGCGGGCGCCTTGGTCACCGAAGTGGTTTTTTCCTATCCAGGAATCGGTTATCTTCTCCTGGCCGCGATCCAAAATCAGGATTACTTCCTGATTCAGGGTTGTTTTCTCTTCATTATTCTTGGCGTCTTAATAGCTAATTTTATGATTGATATCGCCTATCTCGTGGTTGACCCGCGAACACGTAGGGGCATGGTGGGAGAGTCGGCATGATTAAGCGGAGCGAGCTCCTCTATTTCACATTGCGCAACAAAAAACTGGTCATCGGGAGTATGATTATCCTGGTATTCCTGCTCTTGGCATTGATCGGACCAACCTTTGCCCGATACCAGCCCATGGACTATGCCAGCCCACTTGGTGCCGAGCCCCCCTCTGCAAAATACTGGTTTGGCACGACCTTTTTTGGGCAAGATGTCTTCTCGCAGTTCGTTCATGGCCTACGGGCCACATTTATCGTCGGCCTGCTGGGGGGTGGTCTTGGCACTCTGATGGGAATGCTTGTCGGCTTCACCGCCGGTTATCGTGGTGGACTCCTTGATGAGATCCTTAATGCCTTCACCAACATCGTGCTTGTAATTCCTACCCTGGCCGTTCTGCTGATTATTGCCGCCTATTTACAAGTACGTAGTCTGCTCATGGAATGTTTGTTCATCGGGTTAACGGCTTGGCCTTGGGCAGCTCGTGCCATTCGTGCGCAAACGTTCTCCCTCCGCTCCCGTGATTTTGTAGATCTGGCCCGATTGAGCGGCATGACTTCGCTTAAGATCATTCGCGATGAGATCGCGCCCAATATGATGTCTTATTTGGTGCTGGTCTTCATCCTGCAATTTGGAGGGGCTATTCTCACTGCTGCCACCTTGGACTTTATCGGCCTGGGTCCAACCAACACGATCTCCCTGGGATTGATGAT
The DNA here is from genome assembly GCF_056331585.1 of Thermanaerothrix sp. Classification (NCBI taxonomy): domain Bacteria; kingdom Bacillati; phylum Chloroflexota; class Anaerolineae; order Anaerolineales; family Anaerolineaceae; genus Thermanaerothrix; species Thermanaerothrix sp. The sequence goes on along the minus strand of NZ_JBWGPQ010000035.1, from coordinate 15,758 downwards.
GCAATATGCCGTCCTGTGGGGTGCCTTGCCCCTGGGAATGTGGTGGTGGTTTGTTCCTCCCGGCTTGGCGATCACAGCTATCGTCGGCGCCCTTTACAGTATGAACGTGGGACTGGACGAAATCTTTAATCCCAAATTACGTGAGATGTAAACCATGGCTTTAACCGTTGAAAATTTGACAGTTTACTACCAAACCCTGCGCGGGGACGTTCATGCGCTAGAACATGCAACGTTCCAGATCAACGATGGCGAAATCATGGGTTTAGCGGGCGAGTCGGGATGCGGTAAGACAACCTTGGGGCACAGTCTAATTGTGCTCTTTCCGCCGATGAAATATATCACTGGGCGTGTGCTACTGGATGGGGAAGAGTTACCCATCTGGGACTCCGAAAAGATGAACGCTTACCGATTCCGTCGAGTTTCTCTGATCCCCCAGTATGCTATGAATGCAATGAACCCCATCCGCAAGATTGGGAAAATGACTCAGGAATTGCTTGAATCGCGAGGGGTAGATTTCAAAGAAGTTCTACCGGAGTTGAGGCGACGGCTAGATCTCGTCGCCTTACCTCATGATGTCCTCAACATGTACCCCATCGAACTTTCTGGGGGTATGAAGCAGCGTATGGTCATGGTGATCTCCTCACTGCTCAACCCTTCTCTTCTTATTGCAGATGAAATTACTTCAGCCCTGGATGTCGCAACTCAAAAAGCCGTGGCCGAGATGCTGGTGGAATTCCGCGACCGCCAGTTTGTCAACAACCTGATCGTGATCACACACGACATCTCGGTACTGTACCAAATTGCCGATACCATTCTCATTATGTATGCAGGAGTTCTGGCTGAAAAAGCTCCCACGAAATCCATCATCGAATCTCCGCGTCATCCCTATACGCGATTGCTCATCTCGTCCTTACCTGAGGTGGGGGTACGCCACGCTGAAAAACGGTTGCAGGGTATACCGGGTAACCCACCTTTGCTCTTGAACCCACCTTCAGGGTGTCGCTTTCGTGATCGCTGTCCTCTGGCTTTTGAGCGTTGTCTGGAAGAGCCGCCATTTATTGAAGTAGAGAAAAATCACTTTGTGGCTTGTTGGAAGGAGATTGAGCCCCATGCTTAAGCTGGATAACGTCTCCAAGGTTTACCGCGTTGGCGCTTTCGGAGGTAAAGCCCTTTATGCCGTTAATAACGTAAGTTTTGAGGTTCAGAAAGGCGAGGTAGTCTCGCTTATCGGCGAAAGCGGGAGCGGCAAGAGCACGATTGGCAAAATGGTATTGCGCCTACTTAATGTGACTGACGGCAAGATCACTTTTAACGGGACAGACATTTCAACCCTTGAGGGTGAGGCATTGAAAGACTACTACCGACAGGTGCAAGGGGTCTTTCAAGACCCGTTCAGTTCCTACAATCCCATCTTCAAAGCTGATCGAATCTTTAAGGTCCTTCACGATGAATTTTTCCCAGAAGTGCCGGGGACGGAATGGCAGAAGCGGGTCGAACACGCCCTTTCCTCGGTGGGGCTGAACCCCGCCCACGTCCTGAATAAATATCCGCACCAACTCAGTGGTGGGCAGTTACAACGCTTCCTTATCGCCCGCGCCTTGCTACTTGATATTCAGTTTTTGGTCGCCGACGAGATCATTAGTATGCTCGATGCCTCAACCCGCATTGACGTGCTCAATTTGCTGGCCGATCTCAAATCGCGCGGGCTTTCCATCTTGTTTATCACCCATGATCTCTCACTGGCTTACTATATCAGTGAGGGGGCTGTGATTCTTTATAAGGGCTATGTGGTCGAACAAGGCGCCGTTGAGAGGATCTTCCATACCCCTTTACATCCTTACACGCGCATGCTCATGGAATCAGTCCCACGCCTGGATCGCAAATGGGAGAAAGGAGTCTCTCTCTTAGAACGCAAAATTGAGGAATTTCGAAATGGATGTCCTTATTTTGAACGTTGCCCGGTTGCCGAGAAACTGTGCGCCGTCTATCGCCCTCCCCTGATCGAGGTAGAGACCGATCATGCAGTCGCGTGTGTCCACTACCAATTCTCTGCAGATGTTCCCAAACCGGTTACTTTACCCCATAGGAATCGCACCAGGGGATACCCCCACTTTAGCGAGGTGGGGAATGGCTGACGTTCAGACATGAGTTGGGACAGAACAAAGAACCAGCGAAGTGAAGGCTGTCAAACATGGCTACGGATCCGCTACCACTCGCGAGGCGAAATAGACCCCTTCTGCTGAGCAAGATGAACAACCCTGAATAACGTCTCCATTTCGTGCCCTTTTTGCGCTGAGGGTCCCCCGGAATGTGCTCGTCTCTGGACACGTTTGTAAGCCGCTTCGTTGCGGCCATGCAGGTGAGCGGCAATCTCGCTCAAGCGCAGGGAGCGTGCCGCCAGAATAGCCTGCCCAATTTCGGCGGTGAAGGAGTCATCGAAGAGATGTGGCATAAATGGACGAAGATTAATATACTTGTGCATGAGGAGCCTCCTACGGATAGGGGTTGTTGCACACCAAATTTATCCGTTTTGAGGCTCCTTTTCATTTGTGTGCCCTAACTTATGTCCAAAGATCAGCACACGTGAAATATGACCCAATCAGGTAAGATTAGAATTTGATTAGAATTTCGTCAACCTATTGAAATCCGGCTCAAATTGATGTATATTTTTATCACCCCATGTAGGCAGCGGGAAGAATGAACTTAACCGCTGTCTATTTTCGTGTCTTACCATGGGGATAAGACAAATTCTTACCTTATAAACTTAACGCATACACGTATTGAATTTTCATAAAAAAAAGTGTATGCTGATAAACGAGACGAATAAACGCTTTGAAAACTACTCTCGGTTAACGAGGATAATAGAAGGCCTATGGAAAACCCGTTGCTTAATGTTGTGGACGAAGACGAAGAATATCCTGCAATTGCACGACTGATTGAACTGGGGCGCCAAAAGGGCTACGTCACAATTGACGACATCCTGCACTTTTTCCCTGAGGCAGAGCAGGACGTTGATCAATTGGAAGAAGCCTTTTCGGCGCTGATGAGCGCAGGTATTCCTTACCTTGAGGATGAACCTCTTAGCGGCGAACTCGAGGAAGAAGAGGAAGAGGAACTGCTCGAGGAAGAGCCCGAACTCGAGGCCATTGAGCATGACCTCAACCTCGATGACCTGCGCGACATTGACACCGATGACACCATCGGTCTGTACCTCAAAGAGGTGAGCCGTGTGCCTCTGCTCACCGCCGAGGAAGAGGTGGAGTTAGCCCAGCGCATCGAACGCGGCCGCATGGCGCGCGAGGAACTGGCGCGCGGCAATGTAAGCCCCAAGCGCCGGCTGGAACTGCGCAAGTTGATCGAAGACGGTTGGGCCGCGCGTGAACACCTGATCACGGCCAACTCGCGCCTGGTCATCAGCGTGGCCAAGAAATACATGGGGCGAGGCGTCCCCTTCCTTGACCTCATCCAGGAAGGGAATATCGGTCTGATTCGCGCCACCAAGAAGTTCGACTACCGCCGTGGACACAAGTTCAGCACGTATGCCACTTGGTGGATTCGCCAGGCCGTCACGCGTGCCATCGCCGACCAGGGGCGCACCATCCGCGTGCCGGTGCACATGGGCGACCAAATCAATAAACTGCTACGCGTCCAGCACCAGTTAACACAACGTCTGGGGCGTGAGCCAACCGTTGAAGAACTGGCCGAAGAATTGGATGTGCCACCGAAGAAGGTGGAGAACATGATCCAAGTAGCTCGCCGACCGCTCTCGCTGGAAACGCCCACCGACGATGAGGAAGATTCGGTGCTGGGAGACTTCATCGAGGACGAAGAAGCGCCACCTCCTGATGACACAGCCACCTACAATCTGCTGCGCGAGCACCTGGAAGAGGTGCTCAACACCTTGCCACCGCGCGAGGTGCGCATCTTGCAACTACGCTATGGCCTGCTTGATGGTCAGGCCTACACGCTGGAAGAGGTTGGCCGTAAAATGGGTGTCACGCGCGAACGGGTGCGGCAAATCGAGGCCCAAGCCCTCAGCCGCTTACGGCACCCCAGCATTCGTCGCAAACTTAGGGACTACCTTGGTGAATAACCATCTCCGATTGCCCATTCCACATCCGTGCAGGCTGAACGTGAAATTAGCTTTGCACGGATGTCTTTTTTGGAACACCCCCTCTTGCTTGATTGGCGGAGTTAGGGCATACTAAAAAAGGGAGGTGGCTCATGCCCAAAATCTCATTACGTGCTTATAACCGAGAAATTGAAAACCTCATCGAAAACGGGCAAACCGATGCAGCCATTGCTCACTGCCGCCACATTCTGAAATTCTTTCCCAAACACATTGATACCTATCGCCTTCTGGGAAAAGCCTATTTGGAGGCTCAACACTATACTGAAGCAGCAGATATTTTCCATCGCGTGCTCTCCTCAGTACCCGATGACTTCATCTCCCAAATCGGCATGAGTATTATCCGCGAGGATGAAGGCAACCTGGACGCGGCCATCTGGCATATGGAGCGTGCTTTTGAAACCCAACCCTCTAACACCGCCATCCAGGATGAATTGCGTCGCCTTTATGGTCGTCGCGATGGTGTTGCCCCCCCCCGCATTCGCCTTACACGCGGCGCGCTGATTCGTATGTATGCCCGTGGCGAACTTTACCCTCAGGCCATTGCCGAAGCAAGGGCTGCCCTGGCTGAAGATCCCAATCGTGTTGACTTAGAGGTTATTCTCGCGCGTGTATATTACCTCTCTGGTCAGAAAGTTGCCGCAACCGAGGTTTGCACACGCCTGGTGGGCAAGTTACCGTATTGTTTCGAAGCTAATCGCATCTTAGCCGAAATCCTCCCCACCACCTCTCGCGCTCAAGATGCCACCATTTACCGCCAACGGGTGATTGCAATGGATCCTTACCTGGCGCATATGACACCAGGGATGCTCTCGCCGCTCGAGGTTCCCGACAATGCCGTTATGCTCGACTATCTCGAATGGCAGCCCGAGTTGGCAACTCCTGCCCAGCCCGAATGGACCCGCACCGTTGGGGTAACCTGGCTGGCCGAAGAGGAAGAAGCCTTGCCGGATTGGTATTCCGCACTACAGAAACAGCCGACTGCCACTGAGGTTGCTCCCTCCGAAACCGCGTCGCCAGAAAGTATCTTGGCAGAGGCAACTGAACAAACGACACCCGCTGAACCCGAATCTCTTATTCCCGACTGGATGCGCGAAGCGGGCTGGGAGATGCGCGCCTCAGGCCTTGCAGAAGAAGAACCCCAGGAATCGGCACCGTTTCTAGACGAAGCACCCGAATCCCTCGTTGAACCAGCTGAAATTCCAGAATGGCTTCAAGACATTGTTCCGTCTGACTTCAAGATCGAGACCGAAGAAAGCCCCGAACAGACCGAAGCCTGGTTTGAGAACCTGCTTCAGAGCGGCGTTACCCAAACCCAACCTAATAGTGAGGAAGTTAGCCCCCCTGAAGCAAGCGCAGAATTTGAAGCCTCTTTGACGACACCCCTCTCCGAAGAAGAACCTCCGGCTTGGTTGGCCGATCTGACTTCCCCCGAGTCTGTCACACTTGAAGAAACCACCGAATCTCCGACAGAATGGCCGCATCCGGAATGGGCAGTAGAATCTACACCGAGTCCGCCAGCCCATGAAGAATCACCAACCATGGAAGAAATGGCGGCAGAGACCCCTCTGACTGTAGATGAAGTCGCTCCCTCCGCGATGACAGCCACATCACCTAGTGCAGATAAGATTGCTCCCGACCTCCAACATCTGGAAGCGGTGCCCCCAAGTAGCGAAGACATTGAAGCTGCTCTGGCATGGTTGGAAAGTCTGGCCGCCCGCCAGGGAGCAGATGAGGCCACGCTCATCACACCAGCCTCTGAACGTCTTGATCAACCACCCACCTGGGTGATCCAAGCCAAAGAAACAGAGAGTGAACCCACGCCGCCGACCTATCTGCCTGAAGCACTATCAGGGTTAGAAGAGACTACAACCACTGAGGGGGCAGAACCAGCCATTCCTAGCATTGAAACTGAGCTCTCCGTAACGAGCGGCTCACCTACCGAGGTAGAGATTCCCCTGGATTCGGAAGCCACCTTTGCCTGGCTCGAAGGGCTTGCCGCACGCCAAGGTGCAGATGAGGAAACCCTACTCACCCCACCCGAACAGCGGTTTTCACACCTCCCGGACTGGGTGAGCGCTCAACGCGAACTAGGCGAAGAACTCATAGAAACGCCTGAGGAAGCGCCCATTGCCTCTGAGGAAACCGCCATTTCCTTTGAGGAATCCACTGCCGGGGAGGTTCCTGGCCTGAGTGAGGCCACACCAACAACTCAAGAAGCCATCCCCGAATGGTTGCAAGAGGTCCTGGAACCCCCTCTCACTCCTCTCGAGGAAACTGAAACGCTCATCCATGCCTCAGAGATTCCCCCATCCGAGCCATTGGAGACCATAGAGGACACACAGCCAGTACGCGTTGGTGGCGGTATCGAATCAACACCGTTACCGCCGATTGAAGAGGAAAATATCCCCGCATGGTTACAAGAACCCACCGAGCCAATGCCCCAGGCTTTGGGGGAAGAAGAGAGCGCTTGGATTCCCGAACATGCCTTGTCGTCGTCCGAGGAATCCCAACCTATCGTTGAGGCTGTTTCCGAAGCGTCGGTGGAAACGACTTTACTATGGTTACACGAGGCGCAAAACGCGCTACAAGCCGGTAACTTGGAACGGGCACTTCAATTCTATAATCGTCTTATCCAAGAGGCTCAACACCTCGAAGATGTCATTCATGACTTGCACGAAGCACTCTACCGCTATCCCATTGATGTTGGGCTGTGGCAGGCCCTAGGCGATGCTTATGTACGCAGTAACCGCCTGCAAGAAGCCCTAGATGCTTACACCAAAGCCGAAGAGTTGCTTCGTTAAAGCCATCACGACATGGAGGATCATTGTGGAACGAACACTCGTCTTAATCAAACCGGACGCCGTACAACGCGGACTCATCGGTGAAGTCATCCTCCGATTGGAGCGCCGCGGCCTGAAGCTCATCGCCGCCAAGTTTTTACAGGTAAGCCAAGAGTTGGCTGAAGCCCACTACGCGGTTCACAAAGGAAAACCCTTCTACGAGGGTTTGGTGAGCTACATCACCTCCTCGCCCCTCATGGCAATGGTATGGGAAGGCCCCAATGCTGTGGCAGCGGTGCGCCAAACCATGGGTGCCACCCGCCCTACTGAAGCTGCCCCCGGTACTATTCGTCATGATTTTGCGCTTGAGGTGGGGCGCAATCTTACGCATGCCTCCGATTCACCTGAAACTGCGGCCCAGGAAATTGCCCTCTGGTTCAGACCTGAAGAGATTTATCCCTGGGAACGGGCAACAGACCCCTGGATCGCGGGACAGAATTAATACTTGTCCTTACCCTGTACCCCGTTAATCATTAGGCCTCGGCATTTCCCGAGGTCTTTTTCATTTCCCAATACCCTGCTTAGCGGTTGATAACCGGAAGATTGATCGTGTAAAGAGCCTGATAGGCAAGATGGGTTTCCTGTTCTTTCTCTTCCCAGCGCCCACCGATAAAATGCAAGCGTGTATCTGTGGAAAGAAGCAAGCCTTCTTCACCCATTAATGTAGGGAGAATAGCGATCTGTTGCCACTCGTCGCTTGCCTCCAGGTACGCCCACAACGTTTGCTGCTTCTTTTCGGATGGATTTAGCGACTCGCCCACTAGGTAAAGATTACCGGCTAAAGCGGTCATTGCAATCGGCTTCAAAGAAGCGGGCAAACTCTTTCGTTTTTCCCACACTTCATCCTGTTCGGGTTCTCGATTGGGATAATAAGCCCAAAGTTGAGGCATCGTTTGCGTTTCACCTCCATACCCTATCAGGTAAATTTTGTTATTAACCACGGCTGAATAAAGACGGTCATACGCTAAAGGTATCTTACCGACTTCTTTCCACTGCTCAAGAGCGGGATCATACACCAAGATGGACGAGATGAACGCTTTCCCGTCCCATCCTCCAAAAAGGAACAGCCGCCCCTCAAAAGCCGTTATCGCATAAGTGCATATGGGATAGGGTAAAACAGGCCCAATTTCCCACACATCACGGCGTAGATCATAAACTTCTAGCACATCACTGGCCCGACCATCTGCAAAGCATCCCCCGGGAATATAAAAGCGTTCTCCTAAAATCGCTCCACCTATTTTTTCTACCGGTGTGGGTTTAGGATGATGGCCCTCCCAGGTATCCTGATCAAGACCATAGGCCCACACTGCCCCATCTATCCCGTGGGAAGTTCGTCCTCCCACCACCAACAACCAATTCTCATAACGTGCTCCTGCCATTCCGCTGCGCCCAATGGGCAAAGACGCTAAGGCCTTAAATCGGTGCTCAATTTGAAGTTCTGGGGTGTCGGCAGGCATTAGAGGTGGCAGGATTAGAACGCGCACAAGCAACGTGATCCCGAAAATGGCCCCTATCAACAGAACAATACCACGCCAGGAAAGCCACCAACTTCTCACCGGTGATTGAGATACAGCAGAAAAAGGTTGGTTGTTTTGCTCAAGGGGAGTTTCATAGGTGGAAGCAGGGATGGGCGACTCTACTATGCCATGCTTCAAGGCGTAAAGTGTGGCTTCAGTGCGCGAGACCACGCCAATCTTGCTAAAGATATTGCGCAGATGCACTTTAACCGTATTGGGGCTGATAAATAACTTTTGCGCAATTTCTTTGTTGGATGCGCCGGTAGCAACCAGACGCAAAATTTCGCGTTCGCGCTCGCTTAAGGTCACCTGTTCTTCTTCGGCCATGTTTCAATTATACGGTGAGAAAGATGATCCTGTGTCCCCCAAAAAATTCCTGCAATGAAGAAACTGCCTCAAATTCTGGCGGTATCTTACAATCAGGTTTGGTTTCAGAGCGGGTGACGGGATTCGAACCCGCGAATCGTAGCTTGGGAAGCTACTGCCTTACCACTTGGCCACACCCGCATTGCGTGTAAAATTATAGCCAGAGGTGATAGGAATGTCAACGTTTTTATCACCTCTAGCTGTAATTCAAAGGCCATGTTCCCTTACCGATAAGTCTCGTAAATTTTCAGAACGATATCGGCATAATAATATCCCACGTCGATCGGGCCATAAGCGCGCAACGCCTCGCGTACATCTCCAGTGCGGTTAATTAATCCTGCTAGCATTCGCGTGCCATAAGCGATATTTAACTCGGGATCAAACAATTCGTCCATGCTAGGACGCGAAGCAAAACAAGGGCCGTTTTTACACATGAAATTTGCCGCCAAACCATCCCGTGGCATGATCTGCATCAAACCCACCGCCCCGCTCTTGGAGTATGCCTCAGGATTACCACCGCTCTCTTGCAAAATAACGGCAGCGATAAGATTGGGATCAAGCCCATTTTCTGCGGCATATTGCTCGATAAGAGCACACCAGCGGCGTACTTTATCGGGATAGCGGGGACTTATCGAACACTCACCATTGGCCACAATCTCATCATGACCTGCAGAAACCTCCGCAGCCCCTACAGGTGTGGGCGTTGGGGTCATCGAAATCTCCCCCGCCGCCTGAACCGTTAGATTGGGGCTGGCAATCCAGCGCGTGAATAGAATCAGGAACAAACATCCCAGCAGAAATCCAGGTACAATGGCAAATGTGGCTCGGCTCATCGCAGCACCTCACTTTTTGGGGTACTTTTATTATAGCACATTTGTTCTACTTCATCCAACCCCCATTTTTCAAGGGAATTCAAACGTGCACTCGGATCAACGTTTGCGTTTCTGGGCCAGTTGCAGGCCTAAAGCCACAATCCGATCCCATCCTTCTTCTAACAAGCGCCGGATCAATGCCGACGCTTGTTCAAAGTCGGCTAAACTCCCCCCGATAGGATCTGGCACGTCGTAAGTTTGCCCTATCATCTCGGTCAGTAAATAGACTCGCGCGGCAAGTTCAGGATACTCAACCCTCAACGCCTCGCGTTGATTTTTCTCCATCACTAAAATCAAATCAGCCTGCTCCAGAATATCCCCATTAACCTCGCGTGAGCGATGCGAGGATACATCCAAACCGAAGCGGGCCATCACCGTTTGCACCTCACTCACCACAGGTTGACCCGGCATCGCCCACGTACCTGCCGATTCCACCCGCCATTCGCGCCAATCTTTACGCCGTTGTTTCAGCAACGCCCGAAACAACTCCATCGCCATCGGGGAGCGCACCCGATTGGCCGTACACACAAAAAGAACGGTGGGCATAAATCCCCCCTCACATCGCTTTATGGTAAGCGTTCCATGCTAACCACCTGGTGCTCCCAGCGATGCCAGCCGGAGGAGAAACGCTCAGCCAGAATACGCTTTCCTTCACCAGGCGCAGTTAACCCCATTAATTCCAAGTCAGCATCCACCATAATCCGCACCAACTCATGAAACCGCACCTTAGGTTCCCACCCTAACTCGCGTCGCGCCTTGCTGGCATCCGCCAGTAAGAAATCCACTTCGGTGGGGCGGAAGTAGCGCGGATCAATACGTACGTAATCATGCCAGTCCAAACCCACATAACCAAAGGCTTCATCCAGAAATTCACGCACCGAATGTGCTTCTCCCGTGCCAATAACGTAGTCATCCGGCCGATCTTGCTGAAGCATTAGCCACATGGCTTCCACGTACTCAGGAGCGTATCCCCAGTCACGTTTGGCATCCAGATTGCCCAAATAAAGATAGCGTTGTTTACCCGCCATGATCGCCGCTACGGCGCGGGTGATCTTACGCGTGACAAACGTTTCTCCCCGGCGCGGTGATTCGTGGTTGAACAAAATACCGTTACAAGCAAAAAGTCCATAACCTTCGCGATAATTTCGGGTAACCCAATAGGCATAAACCTTGGCCGCCGCATAAGGGCTGCGCGGTTCAAAGGGAGTTTGCTCGTTTTGGGGTGGTTTGGCACCACCAAACATCTCACTGGATGAAGCCTGATAAAAGCGAGCCTTGCACCCGCTTTTACGGATGGCTTCCAAGACCCGAGTCGTGCCCAAACCGGTAATATTGCCGGTGTATTCAGGCATGTCAAAACTCACCCGCACATGAGATTGCGCCGCCAGGTGGTATATCTCATCCGGTTGAATGTTATAAATGAGATCCATAAGGCTTTCCGGGACCGAAATGTCCCCATAATGGAGATAAAAGGGCAACTCCCCTCCATTAGGATGCGGGTCGCGGTAAATATGATCAATCCGTCGGGTATTGAATGTGCTAGCACGGCGGATCAAGCCATGAACTTCATAGCCCTTAGAAAGCAAAAACTCCGCGAGGTAAGAGCCATCCTGGCCGGTAATGCCGGTAATCAAGGCCTTTCTCAACTAACTACCTCCCCAAAATAATAACCTCAGGGCTAACTTGCCCTGTGCTCCAAGTATACCCAGGCTGCTCACACCTGTCAAATTCACGCGTTGGTTCACATAAAATGTTACTGAAGTAAGATGGTTAGCTCAGAGGACTTCAACTAGTGTGATGCGGTTGCCCTGTGCAGCAGCCATCATACCCATCGCCCCTTTCAAAATAAAAATCTATTTCATCATAAATCCAGATTGAACGAGCGGCGTATGCTATAATGGAGGTATGACTCAGCAACTTCCTCTCTCTCCTTCTGAGAAACCGACTTCGCACCCCCCCGAGAGTAAACGATTTACAGGCATCATCATTGGAATCATTATTCTTCTCATTCTGGTTATTGCAGGCATTACGCTGCTTGCAATTGCCCCCGCTGAAACAACCGCCCGTGTACGTGATATTTTCATTATCGTCCTCGCGCTTGAATCGCTTCTTTTGGGAATAGCACTCATTATTCTGATCGTCCAACTGGCTATTTTGATCAACCTGCTTCAGAATGAAGTCAAACCCATCCTGGAGGCTACCCAAGAGACCATCAATAATTTGCGTGGAACAACGGTGTTCTTATCCAACAATCTGGTCGAACCCGTGATAAAACTCAACGAGTATCTTGCGGGCTTGAAGAAAATCCTTGACCTGTTACGATTTGGGCGCTAAGATGAGGTTCTAGTTTTTTACCAAAGGAGGTAAACCATGTCAGATCGCAGTGAATTTGGGGCATTCTTAATCGGCTTTGTCATCGGTGGGTTGAGTGGGGCAATCGCCGCTTTGTTGTTAGCTCCTCAATCGGGTGAAGAAACCCGCACTCAGATCAAAGAAAAAGCCATTGAATTGCGCGATAAAACGTCCGAAACCATGGGAGAAGCCTACAGCCAGGCTGAAGCTGCAGCCCAAGAGGCTATCCGCCGTGCTGAAGCCCTTCTGGCCAAAGCCAAAGAAACAGCGCGCGAAATTCAACAACGGGGACAAAAGATCCTGGAAGAACAGAAAGCACATCTAGGCAGTACAGCCGAATCCCAAACCGCTGGGTCTGAAGGCGAAAGCGCGTAATTCCTTTTTATTTACAAGACAGAGGAGGTGCTCAGGCTTGGCCCTATAGCCTTCTGAGCACCTCTGGTACCTGCTCGAGAATATCGCCTGCCAAAACACAGGCTTCATGACCAAGCGTTTGGGCCGCTAATAGGCCGGCCTGGGCGTGAATCCAGGCAGCAAGCACGGCTGACTCCAGCGGCGCCACCCGCTGAGCCAATAATCCCACGACCAACCCGGCCAGGACATCCCCGCTACCGGCGCGAGCCAAGGCTGCGCTAGCCACGGGAATAATAAAGACACGTCCATCAGGTGCCGCCACCACAGTCAGTGCCCCCTTTAGCACGACAACATGCCCCCACTCAACTGCAAAGCGTTGGGCAACCTCTAACCGATTGGCTTGAATCTCAGCCACCGGGAGTTTGGTTAAAACGCTCATCTCTCCAGGGTGCGGGGTTAACACGCTTTGAGCCGGCAGAACGTGCCACCACTCAGGAATACGCGCCAGATGCCGTAAACCATCTGCATCCACGACACAGGGTGGCAGTGACGGTCGCTCGGGATTGACACTCTCTTCCCTGACGACAAATCCCAAGGGATGACGCTTCAAAGATTCCTCGCTCTTACCCAGCAGGCGGGCTACAAATTCCGCGGTCGTTTCCTCTATTCCCAACCCGGGCCCAATCAGAATCGCAGTCACTCGCTCCAATGACTCCAGCACCACACTTGCAGCATCACGATCAATAACCCCCAACTCACTGGGCAAGAGTACCCATGTAGCCTCAGGTAAATGCCCGGCCAAAGCAGCATGCAGGCTACCAGGTAGAGCTACTCGCACCAAACCTGTCCCGATCCGATACGCCGCCTTAGCCGCCAACCACACCGCGCCGGTGTAGTTTACTGAGCCAGCGATAATCAAGGCGGTGCCAAAAGTACCTTTGTGAGCCTGACGCGGGCGGGGCGGCAAATAGTTACGGCAGTAATTGGCTTCTGCCATGTATAAGTTCAATCCTTCGTATGCCTTTAGGTCAGAGGGAAGCCCAAGTGAAACGACCTCCAAATCCCCCACATAATCAAAAGCCGGAAAGCGCAGTAACCCAATCTTGACTGCCTCCATGCAAATCGTGAGTTCTGCTGGGATTGTACCTTCGGCGACCTCACCGGTATCACAATCCACCCCGGAAGGACAATCTACAGCGACGACGTGTGGCAGGGGATGGAAATGGGCCACCTCACTCAAAAACTTCCCCACCTCTCCGCGCAGGGGCAGTTTTACCCCGGTGCCGAAAATGCCATCTAACAAAACCCGAGCTTCGATCAGCCAAGAATGAAGCCCATCCTGAGCAGGGTCGTCGCCCAGGTTTATAACCTCTCCCCCTGCGGCCACCAATTCTCTAAGCAATGAATCTTCTTGTGGGCGGGGACGAACCAAATAGGCTCTTGCTTGCCATCCCCAGCGCGCCAGATGGGTGAGCGCCACCAGGGTATCTCCCCCATTGTTCCCTGAGCCCACCAATCCAACTACCACCTTTGGGGTTACATCATGATAGCGCTGCTGGACAATCCTCGCCACCCCTTCACCGGCGCGCTGCATCATCAGGGCGTAGGTGATCCCTCGTGCGTCTGCCTCTTGCTCAATAGCCCGCATTTCTGCCACCCGAACTACCCGCACTGCATTCATGCTTACCTCATCCTATTCCTAAGTCTTGGTTGATCTAATTTTATCCTTAAACCCTCCGATCACCCTTTGAGACCAGGCTTAAGAGTATAATCATCATCATGCGCAGGTTGCTCTACGTAACCGTTTTCTTCGCTGGCCTTACGACCTTGGCTTTGGAAATGACCGCCTCTCGCCTGCTGGGCAATTATTTCGGTACTAGCAATCTGGTCTGGGCAAGCATTATCGGCTTGATTTTGATTTACCTCACTGCGGGCTATTTTCTCGGCGGAATCTGGGCAGATCGTTCCCCCCAATTCTCCACTTTTTACCAGATTCTGATTTGGAGTGGCTTGATCATCGCCCTCATTCCGGTCATTTCCCGCCCAGTGCTCAGACTGGCGGCGGATGCCTTTGACGCGTTAGAGTTGGGGGTTCTGTTTGGTTCGTTTGCCGGAGTTATGGTTCTCTTCAGCCTCCCGGTGACTCTCCTGGGCACCGCCTCCCCTTTTGCCATCCGCCTGGCACTTCAGGGCTCCCGCCAGGCAGGAAGCATTTCCGGACGCATTTATGCCATCTCCACCCTTGGCTCCTTTTTAGGCACTTTTCTCCCACCTTTATGGTGGATACCAACTCTGGGCACTTACCGTACCTTTTTAGTCTGCAGTGCTATTTTGCTCATTACCGCGCTCATCGGATTGGGAATCAGCAGTGGATGGCGGAAGGTGTTACGTTATGCCTGGACGCCTGTCGTCCCGCTTCTAGTCTTTCTGATCGGCCTCAAAGGCAGCGATAAAGCCACTCGAGGGTTAATTTATGAAACCGAGTCAGCCTACAACTACATCCAGGTTTTACAGGTGGGAGAGTATCGTTTTCTGCGATTAAACGAAGGTCAGGGTATTCATTCTGTCTATCATCCTACACAGCGCTTCTTCGGCGGCCCCTGGGAGCAGGTCTTAATTGCTCCCTTCTTTAACCCGCCCCCGATGACAACTAGCGCGGTGACAGATATCGCCATTGTGGGTTTGGCAGCGGGCACAACCGCACTTCAAGCCACCGAGGTCTACCCCCAAGCACATATAGACGGCTATGAAATAGATCCGCGCATTATCGAGGTCGCACGTAAATACTTTGGAATGACCGAACCCAACTTGAACGTCATTATCCAAGATGGCCGCTGGGGATTGGCAACCAGTCCCAAGCGCTATCAGATCATCAGTTTAGACGCCTATCGCCCACCCTATATTCCCTGGCATATGACTACCGTGGAATTCTTTCAAATCGTCTATGATCACCTCACCCCTGACGGTGTCGTCGTGCTCAATGTTGGGCGCGGCCCTCAGGACCGCCGTTTGTTGGAGCGCCTGAGCAGCACTATGCGGCGTGTCTTTCCTTCCGTTTATGTGGTAGATCTCCCCGGAACGTTCAACAGTCTCCTCTTTGCCACTCGCCAACCCACCAGCGCGGAAAACCTTCGCCTCAATTATGACTCGCTCCGGCAGGATCCAAAAACGCCTCAACTACTTTTGGAGACCATGGCACTGGCGCTGGCCAATTTGCAACCCACTCCGCCGCCTGGTCCTGTTTTTACCGATGACCTGGCACCGGTAGAGCAGATTACAAATGCCATGGTTCTGGATTATTTGCTGTTTAATCCCGGAGGGCAAT
>NZ_JBWGPQ010000034.1:0-31458 GCF_056331585.1 Thermanaerothrix sp. | reverse complement strand
AAATTTATCCGTTTTGAGGCTCCTTTTCATTTGTGTGCCCTAACTTATGTCCAAACTTCAGCTAATTTGTAAAATCACTGCCCTGGGTTCGTTCTCGTGCTTGCTCTAATCCGCAGGCATGGTTGTAATCTTCGAGCACCGTTTGAATCTTGTCCAACACCAGTGCATCGAAGGTGTTCATCAACCGCCCTTCGCGCACCTTACGGTACTGATGGGGTAAATACTGGCTGAGCAAGGTCAGTGGGATCGTGACCCGGTTCAGGTTCGAACGCAAACGTCGGAATGCCTGGTCTACCGTCGGTGTTGCCCAATAGTAGCGAATACGATCGCTAAAACCATATCGCCGCGCCATCGCTAATGCTCGCTCATTACCTCGGTAGTATTTGATCCAATACTTGGGATTCGAGAGCATGGCTTCTTCCAGTGCGTGGACAATGCGACTGGATTCATCACATAGAACCTCTTCAATTGCAGCCAGCGCAAAGACAGCCTCGCGAAAGGCAAACGTCAGTGCCGGGCCGACTTTGAGGATGGCAAAATGATCTTCAACCAAAGCCCGCAAGGCCTCGCGCGTTTGATAATCGGTCGAATGGGCTTCATAGACCCAACCAGGCCGGGTTTCAATAAAGTGAGAGAGGGATTGGGCTGCTTCGCGGTGGTAGTCATGCACCTGAGCATCACCAAACTCCACCCCAGGTTGAACCACCAAGGCCATCACACGTTCCCAAGCAGCGTCTAAACCCCGCTTCGAAAAAGCCCGTTGCGTCAGTTCCAGGGTCTCCGCGGCATCTTCGGAACGTGTAATTATCAGTCGCTCTTCCTCTGCTTTGGCGCCTCCCGCCGGGGGAACTTCCGTACCGATGACATAGCGTGGTAAAGGTAATGGCGCTTCTTGGCTGGCCGCTTCAGCCTCGGCAGCCAGTTCTGCCGCTCGTTCCGCAACAACGACCGGAGAAAAATCACGATCATCCGCACACGGCATCGAACAATCCAAATGGATTTTGCGGAAACCAGCCTCCACATACGCCCTGACCAATGCTCTGGCTTTGGCCATGGCAATCGCGGCAGGCTCATTGGACCACACAAGTGGACCTAAATGATCCCCACCCAAAAGGATGCGCTCACGTGGGAACCCCACCCGCGTCGCTATGGTTTCAACAAAGCGCACAAAATCGGCGGGGGTCATACCGGTATAACCGCCATACTGATTGACTTGGTTACAGGTAGCTTCAATCAACACCGGAATCCGTCTTGCCTGCCCGTTGCGTAATGCCGCTTCAATAACATAGGGATGGGCTGAACATATCGAGGTAATTCCCAGCGGGGGTCCGAATTGATGTGATTTCACCACAAAATCCAAATAGGTGATCATTGCACTTCTCCTCCGGAAAGCGTTGGGGCGCCTTTCTTCTCCCATGTGGCGAGAATGTCTAATGCTTCGGTCAGCGTGGGTTGAGCAGCAATCCCCCCCGCCGCCTGGGTCGAAAGCGATCCACAGATCACCGCCAGCCGCAGTGTGCGCTCCAGGTCCCAACCATGGAGATACCCATAAATAAAGCCAGCATCGAAACTATCGCCTGCACCGACTGTATCCACCACCTTAACGGGCAAACCAGGAACATTAACGATGCGCGACCCCTGGATCGCCAACGCCCCCCGTGCGCCTAATTTGATCGCCACCACTTTGACCATTGCCGCCAGTTTTTGGGCTGCAGCTTCCACATCGGCCTCCCGACTCAAGGAGCAGGCTTCGGTTTCATTGAGAAACAGCACATCGGTCTGAGCCAATAAAGCGTCGAAGCCACGCCATTGACCACTGGGATCATAGTTTGTATCCAGCGAAGTCGTTACCCCTAATGCACGCGCCTGACGAAATAGATCAGGCAATCCGGGCCGCAGATTGGTTTGCAGGAAGTAAGACGCCACATGAAGATGGCGCACTTGCTCTAAAAGGTGCAGCGGAACATCTTCTGCTCGTAGCGTCGGAATTAAACCCGGATAGGTTAAAATCGCCCGGTCGGCCCCACGCGCTAGAATAACGCTCAGGCCGGTGGCTCCCTCCGGGCGGATCTGTATATGCTCAACCCCTATCCCTCGCCGGCGCATTTGATCCACCATAAAGTGGCCAAAGACATCCGCGCCACATAGCCCCACAAAGGTGGTTTTCAGACCTAAACGGGCAGCCCCGCAGGCAAAAATTGCCGACGACGAGCCAACCGTCAGTGTCGCGCTATCCACCAATTTCTCAACCTGCCCAAAAACCGGTTCGACATCCCCGGTCAGAATGAGATCAGGGTTGATTTCACCCACGACCAAAAGATCATATATCCTGGTCATAATGATTCCTCACACGCCATAAGATAAAAGCACCCATCAACCCCAAGCCGCTCACCAGGCGAAACATCCAAACGGCTCCCACCCGTTCTAATAAAAATCCGCCTACCAGGGAGCCAACCACCATCCCCACCCCCATGATAGCGCTGGAAAACAAGCCCTGTGCCGTCGCATTCAAACCCGGCGGTGCCAACATCCCAGCATAAGAAACCCCGGCTACCCACATCAACGCATAGGTTACTCCATGCATCAATTGGATCGGCATTGCCATCCAAGGTTGAGTCATGAACGAGTAGAGCAAGGACCGCAGTGAAAAAAGGATCAATCCTACCATCAAGAGCCGCTGCGGATGCCAGCGTTTAAGCAGAGCGCTTGAGACAAAGAGAATTGAAACCTCAGAAACGGTCGCCACAGTCAGATTAAGCCCCAAGAGCGTCTGTGAAGCCCCCAAATCTTGAAGAAACAAAAATAAAAAATTGCTAATCACAGAAATCAAAACGCCCCCAGTAAATGCCGTAAAAAGAAACGCCCGCCATCGTGGGTCAGCCCAAAAACGTGAGAGTGCTTCCAATCCGGCTGGTCGCACCAGAGTGGAGCGCACCGAAAGGCGGGTTGCCAGAAGTGAGCTTAACCCCATCATCACCCCAAACAGGA
The DNA here is from genome assembly GCF_056331585.1 of Thermanaerothrix sp. NCBI lineage: Bacteria > Bacillati > Chloroflexota > Anaerolineae > Anaerolineales > Anaerolineaceae > Thermanaerothrix > Thermanaerothrix sp. The sequence continues at coordinate 28,470 of NZ_JBWGPQ010000034.1, read as the reverse complement.
CAAACAACCCTTGTAATCCCACTTGCTCGGCCAATCGGCCCGCCAGCGGCGCGCACACACCCCATCCAACTGCTCCCCACAAGCGAATGCGCCCATAGTGCTCGCGTCGCTCACCCAATGTCTGGAGCACTGAACTGTCCAGGATCGGCACCAGAGGCGATAAAAAAAGCGCCAGAGGCACTAAAATCACTAACAGCCCGATAAATGAGCGTGGGAGGATCAGCAATGACCCTAATGCCCCCACGGTTAACATCGAAAGAACCAATACCCGCTTATGTTGCTGGTACGAATCGGCCAACCATCCCCATAGGGGGCCGCTGAGCAAGTTAATCAGGGGAACGGTCGCGGTCAAGATGCCAATTTGCTCCCCACCCAGACCTAATTGGCGGTAATACACCGGCAGATAAGGATACAAAGCCGCCATGGCCGCGTAGTAGATGAAATACAATGCTGACCAGTACACAATGACTCTCGATGACCGTCCCTGAAAACTACGTAGGTCTTAATACGTTTTGTACCAATCGAACGGTGCGTCGCCCTCAAAATAATTCATCCAGGGTTGTCCTAGAGCATAGCAAAGCGCCGCCAAGCGTTCTAAACGCTCCCGTGCCATGGCTTGCAGAAAATTGTTCCGCGCCTCAGCATCCAGACCAACCGCTTCTTGCCAAACCGCCCGCCCTACCGCAATACCACTCGCGCCACACTGACAAGCCAAGGTAACCTGACGCAGGTAAGTCTCAAAGTCCACCGCCGCAGAAAGTAAAATCCAGGGTACTGCCGAAGCCGCGTGAAGTGCCTCTAACCCTTCCCGCCACATGCCTTCATCCTTGTTCTGAGCGGTAAGCGGAAACTCAGCCTTTAGCACATCCACCCCGGGAATGACAGTCAGTCGGCGCGCCGTCTCGACCACCACCCAATGTTTTTCCTCATCACTTAACGGGGCGCCGTCAAGTGAATAGGAAAGTGGCTCCAACATCAAAGGAAGATCATACTTCAGGCTTTCGGCCCCCACCTGGGCCACAAACGCCTCGATTTCCCCCGCCGTAGGTGCCTGGGGATGATAATACACCAGCAATTTGATCATATTTGCCCCCATGCGGCGCGCCTTCTCCACACTCCACCCTGGTAATACCTGAGAGCGCCGCGCTCCAGGTTCACCGCTATAACCGGTCGCCTCAACTGCCACAACCAATCCCACGTGGCCGGGCAAGTTGCGGGCTGCAATCGCCTGAGCCGCCGAGACCTCCGGATCCAACAACACGGCGGTCGCCGATTTAGCCAGCGCCGCAACAACATCAAGTTTGAACTGCGAAAGTTCGGCATCACTCACCGCCCCCGGATCCTGAGGGTTAAGCGCCCGGCGCAGGTTCTGACGATGATCCAGTGCCAGCACCGTGAACGTAAAACGAGCACTGCTACATTGTTGTAAACCACGCAGTTTTCCAATTGAGCGTTTTTCCATGAGATTCACCTTACCACCTGCGATGAGAAAGTAATGTTAACTCTATGAGCCCTGAACGGTAATTTCTTTGTACCCCATCCCAACTCATGCTTGGATGACCCGCACCCCCGCCTGACGCAGTGCTTCAACAAACTCTTGGGGAGCACCCGTATCGGTAATCAGGGTATGAATGGTATTAATCGGAGCCACCCGCGCTGTAGAAACACGTCCACACTTTGAATGATCGGCCAAGACGATGATCTCACGACCGATTTTTAGAATGGCGCGATCGGTAAGCGTCTCCGGCAGGTAAGCGTTGGTCAAGCCCTCGCTCACATCCACCGCGTGAATGCCAATGAACACCTTATCTGCCCGGACTTCACTCAGTGCCTGTTCGGTGATATGGCCAATGAACGAAAGTTCACTGGAACGAAGCACACCCCCCAACCCCACCAGGGTGATTCCATTAGAGGCTGCCAATTCGTTGATCACCGGGAGAGAATTGGTGATTACCGTCAAGTTATTGAAAGCGCGTAGCAGCCGCGCCAATTCCAAAACCGTCGAACCCGATCCAAGAAAAATGGTTTCTCCTTCCTGAATCAATTTGGCGGCGGTCTGAGCAATGCGCCGTTTCTCTTCCAAATGTTGGTTAGAGCGTTGTAGGATGGGGGGCTCTGCTGGTGCCCGGCGCGCAGGGATAGCACCACCGCGCACTTTGCAGATCAAACCTCGTTGATCCAGGGCTTCTAAATCCCGCCGCGCCGTTGCCTCGCTGATTCCAAACGCCTCACAAATCTCAGCAATGCTCACACGCTGTCGGCGATTAATGAGATCGAGGATCAATCCCTGCCGATCCGGACCAGGAAAGGCTGTTTTCTGCGCCTGAGTTTTCATTGGAGCATTCCTTGTAACATTGTATGTTCTACCAAATGAATGATTGTGACTGATTGTACGATATTTTGATTGAAAGTGCAACTCTTAACCCGGCCCTCTTTATCCAAACCTAGTTTCAGCCGAGATTAAGCCATTTTGCTTACCAGGGCTCACGCCATGTAGCGCTCGGCTATTTCTAGCCTTATCGTTATACTCCAAATCAGATCACATCTCTCAGGTGAATAATCTATGCGTTTTATACTGTCAAGCCGACCACAGTGGAACGTAAAAGCCCTCTTACTGTTCTTGGGGATTGCTTTGACATTGCTCACTGCGTGCAGTACATCAACCTCAACCCTACCTATGGCACCGCTCGACCAAATACCCTCTGAGGTTCAAAAAGCACCTGTTTCGGTGCAAGAAGCCTATCGGTTTGCGGTGGCCAATCCTGAGGTTCTCTCCCAAGTGCCCTGCTACTGCGGATGCGGGGCTGTAGGCCATACCTCAAATTATGATTGTTATATCAAAGACGTTCAGCCTTCAGGTGAGATAGAATTCGACTCCCATGCCTTAGGGTGCTCCATATGTGTGGATATCACTCAGGATGTGATGCGCATGAGTCGAGAAGGCAAGACCTTGGATGACATCCAAACCTTCATTGATCGCACTTATTCCCAATATGGACCGCCGACACCGTTAAAACCATGAAACATAACGGCGTGATGCTTCTTCGGCTCATAACACCTCGATGGCGTGCAAGTTTGATTTTTATCTTGGCCGCCATAATCGTTCTTGGAATTCCTGCACCACGTTCTACCACTTCAACCGGTGAACGGTATATTCGGGTTGAAGCCAGTAGGTACCGCTTCATTCCAGAACAGGTTTATATTTCCCCTGGTGAACGGGTCACCATTGAACTAGTTGCTAACGATGTAAAGCACGGTCTACATTTGGATGGTTATGGGTTAGACCTAGAAGCCGAACCGGGCCAACCAAGACGAGCAACATTCATAGCCACCCAACCCGGTGTCTACCGTTTCCGTTGTTCGGTGGCTTGTGGAAATTTGCACCCGTTTATGTTGGGAAAGATTCAAATTGGCCCTAATCTTCCCCTTATACGCGGAAGCCTCTTGGGTGCAATTGCAATACTTTTAGCCCTCTTTTCAAACCATAGACCTCATCATTACGACCAGAGCACTCCCAATGACACCTATTGAACTAACCCGTTCTTCACGGATATATTCCCTTTTCCACAGTCGTTGGCCGCAATTCGTCCTCCGTGCTCTTGCACTAGCCGGCTTTATTTTCACAATCCTAAGCGGGCTCTGGGGATCTCAAGTGGGAAGCCACAACTTTGCCATTATTTTTGTGTGGATTGCTTGGTGGAGCGCATTGAAACTTTTCTTTATCCCTTTGGGAGGTCGCTCCTGGTGTAGCATTTGCCCCATCCCCTTACCCGGGGAATGGTTACAAAACAAGGGAATTCTTCGCTCGCGAGGGGCTCAAACCCGACCCGGAAAACGTTGGCCTCGCCTATGGCGCAATGCATGGTTGCCAGTATTCGGCTTTGTGTTGGTAGGCTGGTTCGGCGCTGTTATTTTGACCACTCCACGGGTCACCGCCTTCGTTCTATTAGGGCTATTTCTTTTGGCGACAATGCTCAGTCTGATTTACGAGCGACGTGCCTTCTGCCGCTATGTTTGTCCCATCGGCGGTTTCACCGGGCTTTATGCCAGATTGGCCCCGCCAATCGTACAGGTTATGGAACCTTCTCTGTGCGCTATCCATACCGAAAAAACATGCTATGAAGTCTGTCCTTGGGGGCAATACCCGCCGGCACTCAAAACCAGTGCCAACTGTGGCCTGTGTATGGAGTGCCTGCGTGAGTGTCCCCATGAGAATATCAGCCTTAGCCTGCGCCGCTGGGGCGCCGAGTTACCCTCAGCAGCAAAAATGAGTTTAGACGACGTCTTTCTTGCGTTAACGATGTTGACCACCGCCGCCATAGATACCGTAATTTTTCTGGGACCTTGGGGCATATTAAAGGCCACCGCTTACACCATAGGCAGTCCGGCTTGGTGGATTTTTGTAGTAAGCGTTTTCCTCCTAACTCTTGTAATCGTTCCTGCCTTTTACACGCTGGTGGTGTGGATCACCGAAAAGATGAGGAAAAAACAATTTTCTTTCAAACGTTCGTTGGCGTATTATGGGCCAATCCTCCTCTCTCTTGGGCTAACGAGTTGGATGGCTTTCACGTTGGCATTCGCCTCGGCAAAATCCTATTACCTTCTACCCGTGCTTTCCGATCCTCTGGGTTGGGGCTGGAATCTGCTGGGGCTTACCAACCGTGTCCCAACCGGACAAACCTCGTCATTCAGCCTGGCCCTACAAACCCTTCTCCTTGCGGGTGGCGCCATGAGCGCCACAGAAACCGCCCGTAAATTATCTGGGTCTACGCGCGAGTCCATTCCATTATTAGCATTTATTGCCACTTATACCTGGATCATGTTGTGGTTGTTGTTAGGATGAAACACGAACATCTTGCTCGCCTTATTATTGTCACTCTGATGGTGGTTGTCCTGGCTCTTCCGGTTATCGGTAAGTTCTTGTGGCGTTTTAGTAACCCCACAGTGTTAGAAATACACGCTCGTTTGCCTGAATCCGGTGGTTGGTCACCGAGCACGATCACTGTTCGCAGTGGACAACCCATTACTCTCCGCTTTACTAGCGAGGATGTTGTACACGGATTTGCCATTGGTAAACTCAGCCAGCCCGAGATTGAAATTTTGCCCGGTGAATTCGTCGAGGCAACTCTAACGTTCCCTGCTCCCGGCACTTACACTTTTTACTGCACTAAGTGGTGTGGTCCCAACCACTGGCGTATGCGGGGAGTGATCCACGTTATTGGCGATGGCCCCACCTCAACCCTTGAACCCACACCGCTTTACCTTGTGCTAGGCATTGACCTGGATGCCCCCCACCGTGCTGAGATCGTGCCTCATCGCATGGCTGATCCCCAGCGTGGGGCAACCTTGAAGGATCGCCTACCCACTTATGCTTTCGAGCAGACTACTTACCTTTCCAACAGCCCGGCCTCATTATGGATGCGCCTCCGTGCCGAACCTTCATTACAAGTCTTGAATGACGATGATCTTTGGGACCTTGTGGCTTGGATTTGGGAACAACACACCTCACCTCAAGAGATCGCCACCGGGCAAAAACTTTATGCCCAAAATTGCGCTGCATGCCACGGCGAAACCGGGAAGGGCGATGGAGTCATGATGCGCGATTTGCCTCCCCCTAACCCCAACAACCACACTTCTACCCATTATGGGCGCACTCGGCCACCCGATTGGAGTGATCCGCGCCAACTCCTTGGGGCTAGTCCAGCCCTCCTGGCCGGCAAAATGATTCGCGGAGGTATGGGCACTGGCATGCCTTATTGGGGGCCTATTTTCACCCCAGAGCAAATTGATGCACTGGTGGCCTATCTTTACCGTTTTGCCTGGAGTGCTCTTCCCGAGACACCTGTCCCGCCTTAGGCATTCGACTGGATGGTCACCCGTACCCGTGTGCCCTTGCCAGGAGCTGTTTCTAACGCCAAATGGGCACCGATTAATTCTGCTCGTTCGCGCATTCCCAAAAGCCCAAAATGCCCTTGCAAGGCAAAGTCAGTTGGAGCAGTAGGTAACTGAAAACCGACCCCATTGTCTTCCACTTCTAGCGTTACTTTCCGGTCTTTGAAGGTCACACGAAGGTGAGCCTGCGGTGCTTTTGCATGACGAATGACATTATTGAGTGCTTCCTGGGCAATACGATATAGAACAAGTTCAACCTGGGGATCGAGGCGCCGTTCCCAACCCATGCTTTCAAAATGTATTTGTACACCACTGGATTGCTCAACTTCGCGGGCCAGCATTTCCAATGCTGTAACCAGTCCTAAATCCTCCAAGTAGATGGGACGCAGTGCCCGAATGAGACGACGTAAGTTTTCAATGGTCTGTTCGGCTAATTGCTCCAACTCTCGTAAAGCTTTCTTGCCGTTAGGATCACGCACCGACTTGAGGGATAATTGAACTTGGTGTTTCAGCGCAATCAGTGCCTGGATGGTATCATCATGAAGTTCACGCGCCAGACGGCGACGTTCTTCTTCCTGCCCCGTAGTGATGGCATTGATATAATCGCGCAAACCTTCCTGGGCAGCTTGAACTTTGCGCGCCATTTCAATGAGTTCGTGTTGCAAATTTTGTATCTCGACAATCCCCCCTACCGGTTGCTGGACGGACTCAAAATCACCCTCGGCTAATGCCACAGCCTGCTTTTCCAGTGCCTGCAAGGGACGAATGATTTGCCTTGTGCCAAACCAGAACGCCGCACCGGCAACCGCCAGGGGTATAAGCAGAACCAATGGGGCTACTAAGGTCAATTCCAAGAGGGGATCGGTCGCCGCTTTCCAGGCTTCCTCAGGTAAATATTGGCGCATAACATGCTCATGCAATGCCAAACTACCCACGACCACACCAATAAGAACCAGGGTAATGGGTAAAACCATCCAAAACAACGCCTGAAATCCCGAGGCGCTGAATATATTGAAACGTCTATTCATGGTGAAATTCAACTCCCGAGAATTCGCCCGGCTGGGGGATTAATCCCAAAGCCACTGCCCGCATGACCGCTTCAGTACGACTGCTAACCTGTAATTTAGCAAAGATATGGGCTAAATGGCCTTGCACCGTACGATCACTGATCCCCAAGTGCACCCCAATGGCCTTATTGGTCAATCCCCGCGCCACCAGCCGCAATACGTCCAACTCGCGTTCGGTGAGCGGTTCCATCAAACGCTCGCTACGGCGAAATAAAGTGGACATAAGTTTACGGGCTATCCGAGGATCAACAGCTGAATTTCCTTCGTAAACATCTCGTACCGCTTGCACCAAGTCTTCCGCATCTGCTGTCTTAAGCACATAACCGTTGGCACCCGCCTGGAGCACAGCCATGACATAAGGGTCATCATCATAAGCAGTGAGAACAAGAATGCCCACCTGGGGAAAATGGGCTCGGACACGCTGAGTGACTTCAATTCCGCTTGCTTTCGGCATTTGTAGATCTAAGACTGCCACATCAGGTTGGTGTTTCTCAATTAACGCCAGCGCTTCTTCACCATCCGCGGCTTCAGCGATGACTTGAATATCCCGTTCTCGTTCGAGCAGCTGACGTATTCCCGCCCGCACAATGTGATGATCGTCTGCCAGTAGTACCCGGATTTTACTTCTCGCTCTCAAACGCTTTTCCATAACTCTCACCAATAGGATGTTTTTGATTATAGCCTATTCTTATAAAGAAATCGTTTAGGGCTCGGCCAAAGAACCGGAACACGCTCTGCAATAATATACCACTAAGCCCGCCATGCCCCATCCCGCCAACAAGCCGGTGAGCAACCGCATCCAGGAATTAAAAGAACCCAAGGCATCCCCCGAATAAAACCAGACCGGAAGAGCGTTGCCGGTTAAAGCCACCAACCACAAGTTATTGGTCCGAAAACCCTGACCAATACCAGATAAATCACTTATAAAATGAGAAAATCCATCTCCGGCCATAGGCACGAGAAAAACTAGGGAAGTAAGAGGAGACTTGTTAGAACCGGTGCCCAGAACCATCGTAAGGCAGTAAAAACCCAAACGCTGGTGTAGAAAGAAACCATACGATCAGACCAGGCCACCTTCCATCCCATAACGGGATTTCCTATAAACTGACGTAAAATAAGTGGATCTGTGGTCGCTTTCCAGGCAGCTTGAATCTCTGCCAGGGAGTACATCGGCTTAACCCCAAACAAGAAAAAGGATCGTTGGGGTAACTGATGACAAAAGAATGAATAAACCTTATAGATCAACCCAGCTACTTCGGTTTGCCCCAAATGCATCAAGATGGGTGCCAGGAAGGGTGTTATGACCCATACACCATACCCTACCCAGAGATAAAGTAATAAATTGTAACGTTGGTGTGCTTTGGTCATAACCGTTCGACCAGACCAGAATCCTCTCAAGAACTATGGCACCCAATTCGAAAGGACATGAACCACAACCTCGGGTTGCTTAGGATCATTAGTAATCAAATGCACAGCAAAATCATGCGGGCCTTCCATGCCTTCATGCATCATGAAAACACCAGATCGGATCACCGTACTTTCTCCCGCTCTGAGGACCATCGAACCGATGGTCAATCCCGGCGGTCAACATCCTTCCAGAACTTCGATATAAGGCTTTTCCTTGAACCTTAACACACCGTCCCCGGTATTGGTCACTTTTATTTCAAACGTAAGCGGTGTGCCTAATTTAACGGCGCCAAAATCAATTTTGGGTTGATCAACAGTTATGGCTGGCGTGCCTTTATCACCGCTTGCATTCCCAGCCAGTAACAACCCCAGGACCATTAAAAATCCCCCTCCCATCAATAAATAAACATAAAAAGGGAACCTACGATTTCTTAAGCGTGACCTATGGAGTCGTTTACCCATATCTCTATGCTCCGATTCTGGGATTAGTGCTCAAGCGGCACACCGCAATGGGGACAGTGTTTCCATTCACGCTGTACCGGTTGTTGACACGTGGGACAACGCAATTCCGACACCTTCTCAGAAGATTGAGATAACCCACGCAGAAACCAAATGATACCGATTATTCCAAAGGCCAGGAATCCTAAGGGCACCAGAATCATCAGAAACATGCCCCACCACCCCAACGGGATGAATCCCCAGGTCATCATTCCTCGCCCCATCATTCCCCAGGGCCACCATCCGCCACAGCACCCGCCACGCACTCCCCACCCCCCAAACAAAGCAAAGGCGATTCCCCCTAGAAACAGCATTAAGATCCCAAACGCAAGAAACCATCCAATTTCCTTTCTCATCTTGGACCTCCATCAAAAAAATGTCTTCATCCAGACACAGCACAACACCGGTACATCAACCCATGAGCAATTAAGGCCCTACACTGCAAGGCAACCAACTTCAAATAAGGACTCACACGTCATTTTGAACCCAAACCTCGGACTGAAGAGTAGATTGGACCAGTGTGGCGAGATTAATGATTTCCTGGGCCGTCGATGGCTTGGATATTGAGATCCAGGTTTGATCATCTTCACCATAGAGTAACAACGCAACCCATGCATTTCCTTGCCGCACCAGGAAGATGATTACCCGATGACCAATATCGGCTTCCTGACCGGCCTTCTTCGCCCAGGAACCATCCTTGCTCGGAAGCCATTGCACATTAAAAGTTTGGGTCACGTTCAAGTTTATCCGGGTCAAACATTCAATAACCCATGATGCGGCCTGGACACAGGAAAGATTAAGTTTCAGGATCGGAGTTAACGTACTCATCGTTACACCCATATTGAGTGTAACTAATGGGTACCCCATGCCCAAGCGTTAATCACCGTATATGGACATAAGCAATTTGGCGTAGAGGGAAATGCTACCGTTATAAAAATGAAAATGGTTTATCTTGCTCACATCACATCGTTGCAAAAACGGCGAAACTCGCAACCTACACACCGCGTGCGCTGAGAGGTTGGTGCTGGTATTTGTTCACTTTCTAGCATCTCCCTCATGGCCATCACAGTTTTATGCACTTGCACTCGCAACGCTGTGGTAAACGGCACCTCTATCGCGCGGCGCAAGGGAATTTCATACAAGAAACCACGGCGCGCAGGTCTACCGCTAATTTCCTCAAGTAGCAAGCCATAAGCCATCAATTGGAGTCTGAAATGCTCACCACTCCGATAAGAGAACTTAAAATCCACTGGTATGACCTCGCCGGGGGCAGGTCTATCCACCCAGATCACCAGATCTACAGTTCCGCGCAACCCCCACCGGGCTGAACGCAATGTTACATTGAACTCCCGCCTACCTTCTACTAGCCCATATAAGCGCAAGGAGCGACGAACCTCTCGTGTCTCCTCCTCTTCACCCGCCTCCTTCCCAACCTCCATCAGATAAGAGCGTGGACGCACGTCGGGTAGGCAAACCAGAAAATAAAGTATTCGGTGGCAATACACCCATTGTTTCAGATCCGTAACACGGAAAGGATATTCATAGACCTCATCATCCAGGTCCAGCATGTCTCACGCCTTCTCTTTCTGGTCAATAACCTTGCGCTTATTCCAGTCATCAGCACAAATGGGGACAAGTTGCACATTCCCGGGGCTCTTGCCCAGAATGCGCTTGATCTTGACCATAAGTTCTTGCTGCTTACTCGGCACCAGCCACCCCACAAAGGCGCTAAATTGAATCCGATCCAATCCATAATCCAAACAGGTTTCCGCAATTTTGGCCCGTTTGCGATCTTCCACAATATCATACACAAGGATCATGTTCGGTACTCTTTCTGCACTCATAATTTCCTTATTACCATGGCAATTCAGAAGGTTGATAGGTTTCTCGCTCGCCACGGAGAAATGTGGCTATATGACGTGCTTGCATTTGAATAATAGCCCGAATGGGATAGCGTTTTCCTTCAAATGGAATGGGCGTATCTAATCGCTCCAACACCCGCTCGGCAACCATGCGACGCGTCTCTTGGGTTAAGAGACCTTTATCATCCCGTGCAAATTCTACGCCCCTGTTGGCTAACCCAATAATCGTACGATCTACCACCATGGGACGAAATTCCTCGATAAAGTCCAAGGTGAGGCTGGGTTTGCCCGGACGATCGACATGGAGAAAACCGGCATAAGGGTCTAAACCCGCTAACACAATAGCACGTTCCACCTGGCCATAGAGAATGCCATAGCCATAATTGAGGGCCGCGTTTATCGGATCAGTTGCACCGCGCCCCTCTCGCCCTGGGAAGCCATATTTCTCCGGCACAATTCGACGAATTGCCTCCCAGTAGCGCTGAGCTGCACGCCCCTCTACCCCCATAATAAGTTGACGCATCTGTTCAACCGAGAGTCTACCCTTCTGATAATCGGGCGAGTGCGTTATATGTTCCAACTTGATCTGTTCATCTAGAATTTCAGCTGCATTAAGGCGCAACTTCTCATAGAGAGCCGGATCGCTTTCTTTTCGATACTTGCTCATGTATTTCAGAAAGTTGGCTTGATTCTGGATTTTACCCCTGGCGAGGCTGATCACCAGATCCAGCCCACGGCGATCCCGAAAGGCTTCTAATTGGGCCCGCCGCGTGGCTATTGTGCCAGTCAACCCGGCGCTATATAAGCTGGCATAAGGCTCGCCCATCGAATTGAGAAAGTAAATTGGAATGCCACGCTCAGTACACGCCTGAATTGCATCCGCACTAATGCTAATGCCCTGACTAGCAACAACTACCGATTCGAGGTGAAGCAAAGGGGCTTGGAGACGTTTTTCATCGCCTTTAAAAACGATCAGGCGTTCACTGTGCTTGCCGATGAAAGTGCCGTATTCATCCACAATCAAATGCTGAATAATTGCCATCCCCCTACCTCCCTTGTCCAGGTCTCAAATCACCAATTGAAAAACGCCATTGCCCTTTACCGTATCCTTACCCACTTGCACCATCTCGCCCCAAATTAACCAGGGCAAGAGTTCACGCCACACCTCGATCGACGCACCGTAGCGCGCCGTCCCTACCAGGCCACTAATCCATGTGGGTCGCCCAGTGCGACTAGAACCGCTGGGCACTTCAATCCAACGGGTGTCGTTTTCAATCAAGCGTACCTGCTGTGCAAGTTGACGCAGATAAGAGCGTTCCTCATAAGAACGTCTTTCACCACCAGAGAACTGGATTGCCAATTCATCCAGGCGCTCTAACATACGAGCAAAGAAAATCACAAAATCAGGGGTTTTAACCAGATGATCGTTCCAGACAAGGCGCAATGGGGTCAGAAAAACCATATTAAGTTCACGAATGCCCCGACCTTGCCAGGTTTGCAACGCGCATTCAACACGCTCCAAAATATCGGCATGGGTTATCGAATACTTAGGAATATGCAGTACTGTTTCACCCTCAGCAAGCACTTCCTCTTCAATACCATTTAAGGTTTCAGAAACAATGCGTAGCAATCTAAATTGTCCACGCTTCGCCCCGACCCCAGTGCGTCCCATCTCAGGCACAGCCAGGACAAAATAAGGCAAGTAGCGCTGGGCTTTTCCTACCAAAGTGAGACGAAAGGTGAAGCGCTGACCCGGTACTAGAGTCTCGGGAAGATAAAGAGGCGGTGTAAGGACATAACCTCGCCGTTCTACCCCGGGTTTTTCATTTGCAGACACTAACCAACATACCGGACACGTTGCGACATGTTCGGGATCAGGTACTGGCGGTATTCCTGCCACCGCCGGTACGCTGTAAGGACAAGTGGCACGGCGCATTACATCTACCAAAGCGCCACGTAAATTATTACCGGCCCGCACACCGCCCAAGCAAATCGGGGTCTCGGCCACACACTCAAAGCGCAATCGGATCAAAGTAAGAGGAAAATCCGCCATCAATCAGAAGCCTCCAAAGATTGAGGATCCAGTGGGGCATCAAGGTTCAGGCCCCGCTCACCATCATAGGGAACAGAAACGACATCGGGGAAGTCGCGGCCTCCCGCGCGTAATAATCCCCGTTGGGCAAGCATGGCACGCAAACCCCACGAAAGTGGTACAAGTAACGAATCGGCCTCAAGCGCACACTCACTGTCTTGTAATTGCAGATATTCATCATATAGCGATTCAGGCAAGACTTCAGTGCTATCGAACAAACGGTGAAACTGCTCTGCAAGCACCGGGTTAGAGCGAAAAGGCTGAAGCACTTTTAGAAAACTGCGTTCGAAATCGATACGAGCGTTCTCAAAGGTGTTATGCCATAAAGCAAGCACCTCACCAGTATAAACAGCATCCAGCCACTGGGGAAGGAAGCGCTCATCTAGCACTATGCCTTTCCCATGAGAAGCGTTAAAACGTTCTTCTAACACTTCCAGCGTGCGGTTGACTTGCTCAATGGGATTATAAATGCGATGAAAGACCTTATCCACATTGAGGAAAACATAGACTGGCGATAGTCCCCGTTTGCCCAGTCGATTGATGCGCCCAATGCGCTGAAGCAGGGCTTCCAGCGGTGCTGGATCGGAAAAGAGGACATCCAGATCAAGATTAAGGCTCACTTCTACCACCTGAGTGGCAACTACCACCAAAGAGCGTCTTTCCGCCAGGTTCAACCCCGCCACCCGAAGCATCTCGCGTTCTTTACACGCACGGTCGCGACCGGTAAAACGCCCATGGAGTAAGAAAAGAGAAGTTTCGGAAGGAAGATGAGCGCGCATCCACTGCCAGACCAATTGGGCACGACGCACAGTATTGCAAACAACCAAAACCCGCTGTCCTTGGCGAGCTTCATCCAATACCCGACGCAGATTGTTTTCCTCAGTTAAGTCACCTTCTACCAGAAAGAGACGATGGCGGCGCAATCCTGCCAGCAAACGTTGGGAAGCATAAATAGAGGTAACCTGCCCAAGGGTATCTTCCAGTACAGCACGAATGGGTGCAGGTAAAGTCGCCGACATAATCAGAAAACGTGCTCCGTAGACATGCGCTAGAAACCCCATAGTGGCGACAATCATTGCCAGGCGAGCCGGTTCGTAGGCATGAATCTCATCAAAGACAAACGCCGCTTCAGTGAAATCGCTTAGCAAGGCTTCGTGCCCTTTGAGTTGAAAAGCGGCCTTTAGCATTTGATAGGGGCTAAAGATACGCACAGGATAATACGCCAACCCAGAACGGTTGTGAAACAAACGTGCTAATCTGGCCGCTTCTTCTGGAGCATAGGATTGCTCCATCAAACGTTGAAACTGTGCCATAGTGCTACGTCCATGCAAAATCCCTACCCGCCCAGGGAAGATGCGCGTTAGACGGTCGAACATGGCATTCATACTGGCTTGGTAAGGCAAAGTATAGAACAAACGTGGCAAGCGTTGATTCGCGGCCCACAGCAAGGCTGCCTCGGTCTTACCTGTACCAGTGGGCGCCAGCAGGATGGCATGTCCGAGGATGCGGGCGGCGAGGCGCTGATGCGCGTACAAGCCCCGGTAGGGTAAAGCCAGCGACTGCAGAATATCCCCTGCAGAAAGGTGAGGTTGGGGTAAAGCCCCCCAGCCCGCTGAAGCCAAGTGGTCGGATTGCAGGAGCAAACCGCGCAGGAAGATGCCTGGGCGCAGAGCTTCGGCAGAGGGTAATTTGTCCTCCCATTCGCGCAGGGAACGTTCCAGGCGATGCAAATGACGGCGCACTGCCTGTGGAGTCAAGCCTTTCAAGACTTGCTCCAACGGCGGCAGGGCAGGGCAAGTGACCCCCAGTGAGCGCATGTCTAGGGTATCAATCCATTGCTCGGCACAGGTCTCAATCCAGCAATAAAGCGCGGCGAGATCCTCGCGGGAGAGTTCCCCTAACATAGCCATCAGCGGGTCAAGCTCGGGATCCTGTTCATCGAGATATCCCTCGATCTCATCAAAATCTTTGTGATGGGTAGCAATGGCTGCTGCCAGAAAGGTTGCCTCTTCGGAGGAAAGGCCCGCGGTAATCCAATCCACAAATGCCAGTGAAAGCACCTCATGGCGGAATGGCCAACGGCGCCTCTCGCCGCGCAACAGACGCTGAAAACCCTGCGCGGCTTTACCCCAATCGTGCAGGAAAACCGCCCAGAAGAGAAGATGCCACAGGCGCGGTTGCCCACTAAGGGCGGGTAAATTGGGGCGTTGATGCGCTAGTTGACTCAAACGCTCCAGCGCCTCCCATGTGTGTTCTACGAGAGTTTGGGCCGAATCAGACCCGGGACGTGGGCTCTTTGCCCATAAATGCGCCAGTCCTTGTGGCATACAAGGAATACCCGAACTCATTGGTTCACGCCCACCTAAGCCATACTACTCCTAAATGTTCGCCGTCACCTACCGGCTCAGTCGGATCAGCCCACCACGGCTCAAGGGTTGGTTGTCCTTCATAGCGGGTAAAACTTCGAGTATATACACGGCGACGCAAGATCACATAACGTTCGAAGAAAGGATAACGCTTGTGCCCATAGTCAAGGAGCCGCGGCATGAGCACGGCCTGCCCGGCAGCCGTATAAGCCGCATACGCATAGGGCAATAATGTATGCTCCAGAACCACATGTTCAGCGGGTTGAAGTTCAATCACTTCAATACTACGATAGGTGAACAGGTCTTGAGAGCGCCCCAGACAAACCGCATAGCGTGGGTGACGGAATGCTTCTGCCCAATCCGGGCGATCCAGATAAAGCGTTAAGCGAGGGAAGAAAAGAATCTCCCGTTGGAAGGGGTTGGGGTTGCCTTCCAGTGCCTTCGGCAGAGATTTATCGTTGGGCATTCTGCCGGTGGCGGGGGTGAGCAGGTAAGTGGTCTCGATATCTGCCTGCTTACAGCGGAACTCGAAACGTACGGCGAAGCGCACCCCCTGCGGGTCAAACCACTCGCCCAGAGCGCTGGCAACATGCCCATACAGGGTGGCAGGCGGTGGCATTTCAAAGGTGGGCTGAACGCCCATCATGAAGTGGGGGTAACGAAAGGAAGCGGTCAACCCTTCAGCGACAATTTTGAGTGCGCGCATAGTGCACTCCTTTACTGCATCCAATCCGGGTGTGCCTCCAACTCTTGTGCTAGTCGCTGGCAGGCCTCGCGCGGGTGGATGAGGTGAATGCGATCCTTCCAATCGCTGAGCACACCGCCTTCACCTAAGGCGGTTTCGAGTTTTTCGCGTTCGGCATCCAGATAACCACGCACCCAGCCAACATACACATCTGAAAGCAAGCCCTCACGGTTGACATCAAGCGCTTCGCGCAGGGCAGGCAAGTTAAGCACAGGACGTTCACCCTGGGCACCAATGACGTGCCCAAAAATGTGATTACCACCGCGGGTCACCGCCAGCACCAGGATATCGGGACTGACATCGGTATAATGCAACGTCTGTTTGGCACCTCCACTCAGTTCCGCCAGCCCCCCTAGCAGGGCACGTACGCGGGCAATACGTTCCTTGAGCGGCAGACGGTAGGCTTTTTCCTTCTCCAAATGTTCCAACCCCTCTTTCTTTGCCAGTTCACAGCGTTCTTTATCCAGATTGAGATAACCGGTGCGCTGAACATAGGTAAAGGTGCCAACAGCATGTAAATCAAGGGAAAATAGCCCATGCAAAGCAGCGCGGTAAAACTGATGCCCATGCGGCACGGGATCACCTTCGTGACGCGACATGGTACCAAAATCCTCCACCAGACGCACCGGCGCAATCGAAACCAGGGTACTGACGCGGAAAGGTGAGACGCGGGTCACCGTGTCGGCAGTAGGGGTAGCTTCGGCTACCAGACCGCTGGATTCGCGGGCGTTGGCGGCTTCAGTTTTTTTCGAGGGGGCGCGCATGTACCCGAACAAGTCATCGTCCCAGTAGAGAATAGGGTTAGCATCAGTATAGGCAATCTTGGCCTCGCGGAAAATTGGCGCAGCTTTCCAGCCCCAGTTGCCTTGCTCCAGGGTAGTGCGTAACCAGTAGCGGAAGGCTTGAGCCGAGACATAGGGGTAGTTGCCCTCGCGGGTGGGGATGTGCTTAACCCCGACCACGTTTTCGGTCATGCTTCCGGGCAGGTTGCCCAGATTGTTCAGTGCAGACGCAGGCGCGTCAATCAACAGTAAACCGGTGATAAAAGACATAGAGCCCTCCTTAAATTAGGATTACATGGTTTCTTCTTCAGTTATAGTTTCAGGCAGTTCTTCGGCATGCGCTTGGAACCAGCCCTTTTGATACAACTGTTCGAGCAACCGTATAAGCACTAGATCACGTCCAAGGCGCCAGTCAGCATTAGGCACTCCTTCGGATTGCTCAAAAATGGAGAGAAACTGATCGAGAGTGATAAGCGGCTTGCGCCCAGCGCGCACCTCGGTAGCAGAAGCGCGGATGAGCACTGCGCGCAGTTCACCGTAATTGCGCGCCATCCATAAACCATTGAACACGCCACGGTCGTTACGATCAATGATATGTTGTGCAAGGGCGTCGCCCAATTCACGGATAGATTGAACACGGGACTCTTCCATAAGCATCACCTTCTTGAGAAAGATTTCGGTCAACCGCCACGAAATTAAATCCACTTCACGGCGGGTGTCGTAGGTTAACGTGGGATCTTGTCTATCCAATGTCTGACGAGATGGCCTGCGCAGGAAATATAGGCGAATGAAGCGTGACGCTCCCTCGGGCAGGGTAAAGAGGTCTTCGTAGAGGCGGTTATAGCGCGGGGTTTCGCCCTCTTTGCGGGTCAACTGCCAGCCGCGGGCGGTAAGTGCTTCCCATTCCGGCTTAAGCAGGTCGTTGTGCAAGACTGTCCGCAGAAACTCGCCCACTTCCAGCGGCAGGGGGTAAATATCCAGTTCAGCGCCTTGACCACTGTTGGTAAAGTAATAGCCGGTAAGGGTAGGCGGAAGTCCGCCATTTTCCCGCCCTCGGTAGGTGCGCTCCTTTTCAGCCGAGAGCAAATGTTCAATCAGCACGGTGCGGGCACGGTGCGGGCTGGTATCGGGTAATTTCTTCTCGCCACCCGCGCGCGCCACCATCACTCCCTGCAAATTGGCTTTGAGGAAGGTTCTGGCAAAGGCGAGTAAGAGGTCGGGATCATCGCTGTGCACTGCCAGCAGTTTACCGCTGACCTTGGCACACCCCATGGGGAGCATTTGGAAGGCTAACAAACTGACCCCCGAAAGGGGAATGCCGGCTTCCCCATAGGGGTGGAAGTTGATGACATTCACACCGGTGAGCAAAGGCACATGCTGGCGGTAGGTACGTCCGGGTGGCAGATCGCCATCCGGATTGAGGGGCAAAGCCGTTGCCGGTAAGCCGGTGAACGGGTCGCGATCTTCCCCCACAGGCGCGGCAAAAGCACTGGAAATGATCTCCGCATATTTATGGCGTTTTTCAGGTTGCTTTTCAAAAGCCGGGTTGGTAAATCCTGAATTAGGAAAGGCCACATTGAGGAATGACTTCAGCGGGTCCACAACATAATTTTCCCGGATGTATTGTGCCGCGTTATACCAGTCGTCCTCGGTGAGCTGGGTAGGGCGCTTCTTGCCGGCAAAAGCGGTTAAGGTTGCCAGCCCTACATCCAGCAGGGGGTGACCTGTATAGTCCGGGGGAGAAAAGGGCAGTTCAGACATAGATATTCCTCCATAAGGGCAAAGTTACGCCCTGCGGCGGCGGGCAGCATCGCGCTGAAGTTGCAGGTTAAGCACCTCAGCGACCTCAAAGCGCGGCGGAATGGCGCCGTTGATGGGTCGCAGGCGTACACAAGCCGGGAAGTAGCCCATCCTGCCGTGCAGTTCGGCGATCAACAGCACGGCGCTGAAATTGAGCGAGGGCGGGTTGACGATGATCGGAGCGTTCTGCCACTCCTCCAACGTCAACCCGGCTTGATCCACCATGGAAGCCACCTGGGGCGCCAAGGGCTGTCCGGGTTCGATCTGGCTGTGTACTTCAACAATACGGTCAATGGGCGCGCCCAACAAAGTTTCCAATTGTTTCATCTGGTCTGCAGAGAGAGGATGCGAGAAGTTGACCAGAATCATAAGTTACTCCTAATGGACAGGTAGAATGTTTGAAACAATGTTCATCAGATTGTGAAAGTCGGTCTGACTGAGCGGTTTGCCGTCACGGTACTCCTTGAGTTCAATTACATTCACCCGCAGGGCAGATGCCAGGGCTTTATAGCGATTTTCCATGGAGGCTTGGGTCACCATAAAACGCGCCGCATAGGTGCCCAGGTACTCACGGGCGGCGATAGTGGTTAACTGATCCACGGCGTGTTTGCCGCTTCCCTGGCCGCCGGTCTTGATTTCGAAGACCCCCACCTGATTACCGCAGCGCACCAGCAGGTCTATTTCAGCCTGATCCTTCACCCCAGCAGGAACCACGCGCTGTTTCATCTCGTCCACGTGCGGTTTCAGGGCTCGCGCAATGACTTCTTCCAGCATTTCGCCGGAGGTTTTTGCCGCAGGTTTCTCTCCATAACCGTCCAGATGGGCTTTGAGGTAATCATCCAGGGTAATCAGCGCGGGCAGTTCGCATGGGTAACCGTCTTTCAAGTGCAGTTTGCCCTGTGCGTCAAAGCTATAGCGATACAACATGCTCTTTTGATCGCGTCCGCGGGGACCTTCGGTCTGGTAATAGACCATTGGATACCGACGTTGGCGCGCCAGTTCAAAAGCCGCCAGTGCCATCGGTTTAGTACCACCCGTCAAGTTAATAACGACTTCCTCCTCTGGCTCGCCAATCTCATGACGAAGCGCGTCCAAAATGCGGGGGATCTGATAACCCTCGTCGATGGAGAACAATCGAGCATTACCCGTCAGTCCAGCCAGGCGCCTGGCAGCCTTCTGCGAGGCATCCAGATTGGTATGGGCAATGAGGGTCTGCGCCGGTTTGAGAAAACGCACCGGCAGCAGGTTGGGGATGGGTTGTTCACCTGCAAGGCAGAGCAGAATCATAGGGACCTCATTTCTTAGTCACCCGAATCACTTTATAGGTACCATCTTCATATTGCTCATATTCGATTTCTACGAGTGTCTTGGCAGGCAGAGCATTCATACGCAATTCATTCCATTTGACTCTCCAGCGCTTTCCCTCTTCATTGACCACATATGTCTTATCACCCTCAAGCTTTACCTTACCAGTGACGGTATGCCTTGTGGATGGACGTTCGGTCGGGACAGGTGCAGAAACCGCAGTTTGCTGAGGGAAAACCTGTTTCGAAGCTTCTTCCCTGAAGTACCCGTAACCGGCACTGGTCTTGGCTCCGGCACCCATGTCGCGCAAGCCATTCTTCAGCCAGGTGCAGACTTGTTCCAGCAGGTCTGCACGGGAAGCGCCGCGCCGCCACGCCACAGCAAAGGCGAATTCTTTATCCTTCGGCACCGCCAGAAAAGTGATGGGATTTGGGTTATGCCAGTCGCCGGGCTCTTCTTTAGCCTGGTAGTAGGGAGCGTAATGCGGGTTCATGATATCGATATCCAGCGAGAATGCCGAGGTGGGCAAAGCGTCAAAGAAGACTGCCCCGCCTGCCTGATCCAGTGTGCCGAACACCAGACGCATGGTCCTTGCCAGTTCCTTTGCCTCGGGTGAGGGCTTGAAATGCTCAAAAGCTTTATCAAACTCCTTCTCTTCTTTAGAGAGCGTCTGGTCAAGATCGTTCAATTTCCCTTCACTCAAGGCTAAAAGCGCAGCCAGTTCAAACAGCGCCCAGGTGCGGGCAATGCCCTTAATACTGCTGGCTGGCAGGTAAGGAAAGCCGTAGCGATGGAAATTAAAGCCAATCTCCAGCGCAGTCTTGCGTCCCAGTCCGGGGATGAAACGCCAATCGGTCTTGAGGGTGAAGGTTTTGGCTTTGCAGGCTTCAGTCAATACCTGCCAGCGTCTATACACTGCCTTGAGTACGGCTGAGTCGGGAGCGGTTCTGGCGCGTTCCAGGGCTTGCTTGCGTCGGTTCTCTTTATCTACCCCCATATAAGGGATAAAGCGCTCGAAGACCAAGCCGGGGTTGCTGACAGAGATACCCTTGAAGACAGCCACCACCTCTTTCGGCAGAGGATATTCCCACGCAAGCGAGGAAGCAGGAGAATTCCCCCCACTGGAGCGGTTGGGAGGACCACCATGTTTTTGTGGAGCATTCGGGCTCATGACTCACCCTCCAATTCAGCCTCGGCAAAGCGCTTGTACCAGTTAAGATACGCCAGGGCTTCAGCCGTCGCCTGGCGGTACTGCAAACTGGTCGCCGTGGTAGCAATCCATTCCAGCAGGTCGCGGCTTTTGTTAATACACAACTGCTCCTTCAGCCAATCCGAAAGCGCATCGTACAGCGCCCGATGGTGCTCTTCGTTTTTGGCTTTCCAAAATGCCAGAGTCTGTCCCAGTCCATTGCTCTGAATGCTGGCGGGGGCACTGCACGCAAGGCTCTTTAACTCCTTGTCTTTCTTTCCCTTGGCTTCTCGTACTGCATCATAAGCATGCCTGGCGCGTTCCTGCTCCAACGAACGTTGTTTGGAACCTGTCTCAGCCATGGTTTTACCCTCCATATACCTTCACTGCCACCCAGCCCTGACCGGTGGTCTCATCGCCACCCAACTGGATGTGCCCGCCATGCAGAAAGTCAAATTCCTTGAGGACGTCATCGGCTTTTTTACTATCTTTGCCGTTGCGCACATCCATTGCCATCAATGGAGCGTAGAGCAAACTATCGGCAGGCAGGCTTTCTGCCGTCCACAGCGCCCTTTCGGCAACCGTTTTCTTATCCGGGTCGATGCGGATGTGCGTCTGTACTTCTGTTCCGTAAAGGCAGAAATCGCGGAAATCATCTTCAGGCAAGATGCATAGGCGCTTGGGCAAGCTCTCGCGCCAATAGGCAAAAGCCTCTCCCTGCGGCAGGGCATTTGCCGCCAGCCATTGGGCAATGGCATCCACTTCGGCTTTCGGCTGAGCATCGAAACTGAACTCTTCCAGCACCACTTTGCTCTGAGCCATCACCTGCGATTTACTGCCCACCCAGGCAATTTTCGCATCGGGCATTCCTTGGGGTAACGTCCATGAGATAGACTGCCCTACCAGGTCGGCAGCACGTCGAAAGGACTCCAGCGCGTGCAGACTGGTCACCCAGGCAAACACCCCTGCCAGCGAGCGCACCGGGAAGAGCAGGATGCGAGCATCGCCGACAGAAATGGCGCCTGCCCAGGTATCCCCGGTACCGCCGGCTTTACCAAATACGGCTTCCACCTCCGCGGAATTATCCTTAACACCATGAGCCTGACAATATTCTGCCCGCAAAGCGCCTTTCAGGCTGGAGGCCTGCACCATGGGATACTGCGTCACCCGTTCGCGCTGAATGGGCAAATCCACATTGGCGCTGGCGCGCCCGGCACCCACATGCAGGGGAGTTTCGACATAGAAGAAGAGCAAACGTCTGGCTTTAAACATGGTTTTTTCCTCCCAAAAATCGAATGATCTTATGCTGATTCTGGTTTCCACGAAGCAATTATCACCTGTCCGAAGCCCAGGGCAGATCCGTCTTCTGTGATGGCTTGCTGAGACAACTGCACTCCTCCCGCATGGGAGAAGTAATACACACTGCCGGCAGGTACAAAACGCCGTACGGGTTTCTGCTTTTGATTTAGCAGGTCATACCCGCCCAGGGCTTGATAGCGCGAGAGCGCCACGGCTTCCAGCCTCACTTCGCCGGTGAAGA
Organism: Thermanaerothrix sp.; assembly: GCF_056331585.1. NCBI lineage: Bacteria > Bacillati > Chloroflexota > Anaerolineae > Anaerolineales > Anaerolineaceae > Thermanaerothrix > Thermanaerothrix sp. The sequence goes on along the minus strand of NZ_JBWGPQ010000034.1, from coordinate 5,925 downwards.
AAGACTGCCAGGAAGCCGGTTTCCACCCCTGCGAGAAGTACGCCGGAGTGGCAAAATAGACCTTAAAGAAGCGCGGTAGTTCGCCGGTGTATCCCCACGAAAATGGGGTAAACTCTCCTTCCTTCAGGGTGACATAGCGCAGGGCACGTCCTTCCCCGCCCGCACGCATCACCCCTTGAGGTGGAAAGTCAGGATAGCCCTCAAGAATCTCCACCATCAATCCGGTATCCTCCCGCAGACGGATGAATTCCACTTCGTAGAGCATTCCTTCAACAGTAGAAAGGCTCTGGGGATCGATTTGAATGCCCAGACGCCGCTCGGTGAGGTACAAATCGGTAGCTTTGACAGTGGCAACCTTCTTCCCCTGTTCCAGATACTCCAGCAAGGCCTTCTCGCCGAGGTATTCGCCCGGTGCGTCTTTAGTGATGATGTCGTTAGGTTTCTGCAGCAGATAGGGCAGAGTAGCACTATCCCATACACATCCACCAGGATTCTTCGCCACCTTCATAGGAATAACCCACTCGGCTTTCTCATCTGCCGGGTAAGCATCGGCCGGGGTGGGGAAGTAGCGCATCACCTTACCTCCCTCGCGTTTAGCAAGGATAGGGCCACGCAGGCGCAATCCTTTGGGATTGGCTGAATCGCCGACCAATTCACGAATGGCTTGCTGATCGTTCAATGAAATATTTTTATGGGCAAGGTAATGCGAGCGAAGCACCCCCTGTATCACCGAGGGAGACGGTGGGAAGAGACTGCGTGCCTCGTGATCGCTCCCGGCGTTGAAAGGACGCCCATCGCGAAAGAGCAAAACATCTTCGGCTTCCATGTACAGGATGCTCATTCTGCACCTCCAGAAGCAAGAAACCGGGCGATGATCAGCCAGCGAGCAATTTCACCCATTGCAAATGCTTTGGTTTTCTCCTCAATGGCTTTGTGCCATTCAGTAAGTGTTTTCAGCAATTCATGTTTGCGATCTTTTGAGACCTTCTCACCCGTGTGGCGATTGAAAAGATACTGCAATACGCTTGTCTTGACTCCCTGTTCCAAGTCCTGAAGCATGGCAGTTTCGCGCGCCAGCAGGTAAGGGAAGACCGCAGCAACTTCGTCGTTTTGGAAAGCGCGCACCCACTCTGCTACGTGTGCTACATGCTCCCACGGACTGAACGCAGAAAGCGCCTCGCCGCCGCGCCTAGCAAGTGTTACACACACCACACCTTTATTGCCCAGGCCATCTTTTTTGCCTGCTTCCTTAGCGCTCTTTTCTGCCTGACGCAGAAGACTTAACACCCGCCCAAGCGGAGTAAGATGATGAGCAATCACCACTCCCGCTGAGGCGGTTGCCAGAATGTTCAAACCCTGGCCCACAATGTTTTGATATTCCTCTGCCAACTGACGGGCAAGTTCCAGTCCTCTTTCGCGAGACGCCAGGAAGAGCACGTCATCTCCGCCGTTGTAGATAAGGAAACCACCCGCCTCCGGTTTCACAATCTTTTGCACCTTTTGAGAGAAACTGGCAATGTTCTTGCTGAAGCAACGGTGATTTGCCTCTGCCTTCTCTTTATCTTGCAGTAAATGGTCAATCTTGGCGCCCACGCCGTCGCCGTCGAATAGAATCAGCATGTAATAAGGCGACGGAGATTTTTGGGCTTTCTTGATAAGTTTTTTGAGTAATTCGCGCAACTGCTGAAGCGTAGCCTCATCCACCTCCACACCGTAACTATCCTTTATGCGCTGGCGGGTGAGGGTCTCCTCGAAGAACAGATCGCCGTCGTAGGGAAAGACTTTATCCTGGTTGCGGGCTCTGTAGAATGGCAAAGACTCCAGTGCCTGACGGTATTGCCTCAACTCTTCCAGGGCTCTGGCTTTCGCCTCCAGATAAAAATCCCACGCCGCCACCGTGCTGGTGGAAGGAAATTCACGTGTTCCGCCCTCCCAGAAGCGCTTGACCAGAGCAATACTGTCAAGCAATTCCCTGCCCTCAGGGCGTACCTGTGATGGCAAAATGTGCGGCTTTTTCGACATGTCTTCCCAATACTTGCGGGCAGTCGCGTATTTTTGTGTACACAGAGCAGAGCGCACGCCGCTCAGACTGTCCTTCTCGCCCTCTTCTTCGCACGGTTCAAAGAGACGACTGCGTTTGGCGCGCTCCAGTAGATCGCGGGCGGACTTATAAGCCTGAGCATAGTTCTCAGTTTCCGGCGCCACCGCCCAGAAGATTTGCCAGGGCGGGGTGTCCTCGATCTGGCGCTTCCAGATACGCGTCCAGAGATCATCCTCCTCCAAACGGGCATTTTGTCGGGCTGTTGCAGCAATCTTCTTCCATTCCTCCAACAGGGCTTGCTGTGCTTTTTTAGCAATCTCCTGCGCCTGCTCTTGGGGCACACGGGCAACCAGCACATTAGGGGTATCCTGCTCCTGCAGTTCCGCCGGGTAAATCAGCGTTCCCGCTGATTTATTAATTGCCCCACCAGCTGCCCAAGCCAGCCGCGAGAGGATGGCACTGCCGTTGAACAGGTCCTCACTGCGCCGCGCCTCGGCAATGAAGGACTGCACCGGTGAAAAGGTGAAAATTAAAACGGCTTTCGTCATAGGTTCCATCCCTCTATTTCAATCTTCTGCCCGCCAAACGACTCATTAAGCAGTTGCGAAACCTTCTGATAATCTTCTCTCCCAGATGCCAGACGAGAGGGCAGGACCGTAAGCAAAAGATGATAGGTTTGAGAAGCATAGAGGATATTTACCCACAAGGGCGAGCCCTGGCGGGGAGAAATGCCACCCAAGTAATCCGCTTTGGGCATTTTGCGCATCACCGCTGCCATGGCATCCTGAGACGTCTTCGCCCAATCCTTAACAAAGCGAATTTCTGCACCCTGGGCGAAGCAGGCAAATCTCGCAGGTGAAGAGGGCAAGGAAGAGAGCACATTAACACCATGTTTCACTGCCAGCGATTTTCCTCTCTCCAGTGCTGAGCGAACAATTACACTCACGCACTCCTGAAGCTTCTCCGGATCATCCGGAGAAGCTTCAGGAACCAACAAAGGCTCTGTGCTGTAAACCACCCTTAAACTTCCCGCTCCTCTCCTGGAACGCAGTCCTAATCCTCCCAACCAGACAGCAAGATTGAAAGCCTGACAGGCATTCTCCCATACCAGAAGATCTACCGGGCGCGCGGTCCTCAAGATGACCTCAAACTGCTGCTTGGGATCAAAAGCACGGCGCCTTCCTAAAGACGTTTTATGAGTAAGAGCCTTTTGCCTAACCTGAATGGCAATGGGAGAGCCATATTCGGTATCCCCAAACACCTCACGCTCCAACTCCCTCAACCCCTTCAGATTGCTATCCCCAATTACCCCACCAAGGGCGGCGCGGAACCAGTAGCGCATAGCACCTCGAAATGCCGGTGGGCGCAGTTCCGGCTCGCCCCGCGGGTCAGCGCCCCCCAGAAAGAGCGGTGTCACCGTTTCCAATTGCACCCTCACCTGTTGTTTCCAGTCGGCCATATTCGCTCCTTTCTTCCGAACAACCCGGTTCAAGACTACACCCATCTCTTTACCCTGTCATCACAGGGATATCCCATTTTGAATAGGAATTTCTTCCTATGCATCCCCTTTGGAAAACAAAGAGGCAAACTCGGCAATGAACGCCGCGCGGCTGGCGCCAGTCTTCCCCATTTGGATGCCACGCCATTCATCGAAAGCGCGGTAAACGCGCGTCAACTGGTTGGCAACGGTGTGCTCGCTCTTGCGCAACCGCCGGGCAATTTCGGCGTTGTCTAAGCCTTCGCGAACCAGTAGTTCTGCCACCTCACGCAGAGCCGGCGTCAGGTGATGCTGCCAGAACTCCCACCGCCGCCGCATGACCTCCTGCAGTGCATACTCTTGTTGACGGCGAATAGCCTCCCATGGATCGTCTATCTCGGATAGCAGAACTTGCACCGTAGCCGCATCCCCCCAGCGTATTACCGGAACCGGTACAACCTGGAAGCGATCCGAAGGTGAAGGATGCATGCGCTTTTCGGTCCCCGACCAGTGCACATCCGAGATCATGTGCCAGGCCCGATCGTGTTCACTGAAGAGCAATTGGGCTGCTACCATTGCATAAACAGCCATAGTTTTGCGTCCGCCAGTTAGGCTTAAGTGCACCACCCGACTTGCTTGACGCGCTCGGCGGATCGCCCGGTAGATGGTACGTAGAAACGCCCAAGCGTCCTGTTCCGAGGCCAAATCACGAATCGGACCCGAATCGTCACGAATCACCTCACGACGATAGCAAAGAGCAGGATAAGTTTTTGCCAATTCAAATTCAGCGTCTAGTTTTTCAAGTGCTGGCTTTACTACGTCGCTTTGCGTGTGCAGGACAAGCAACTCTCGAATAGGATATCCGTGTTCTATTAACCAATCTAGTATCCATGTGACCCCCTGAGGCTCCGTACCGAGTGTAGCAATTAGGATTCCCTGTGCAACCTTCTTTTCACTTGACATTTTTCGTCATTTCTCGTCCCCCAATAATGCTGATGACTATTCAGGTGTACTCATTATATTTATCTTCACCTCCCGTGTCAACTCATTTGGCCATAAAACAAACAGAAAACAAACCGAAAGAGAAAACAATGCCCTAAAAACTCATATGAGCTCGCAATCGAAGAACTGGCCCTTATACAAATTTTGAGACCGGTACGGTCTTCAGTGCGCAAAGTAATCGGTTTTCAGTGAGCGTGCAGGGACTCGAACCCTGAACCAATGGCTTAAGAGTTTGAGCACCCCATATGACTAGGGTGGTCAGAGATACTAATTGATCATTGGCTCACTCACTCCATTACTCTATCATAGATCGCTTGTAGCTCATCGTTCGAAAAACGTCCGTAGAAGTCGATAGTGACATTGACGCTCGAATGTCTCATTAAATGGCTCATGATTCCGACGCTAGCCCCCTTGGCAAGAAGGCGTCGTGAAAAAGCATGACGAAACGCATGCGGGTTCCACCTACCCCTAACCCCCGCGCGTCTGGATAAACACCTCAAGAGCTGATATATGCCGTAGGGTTTGAGAAGAAAAACTCTCTTGTCTTCACACAATCCCCCCTCCTGAAGCCAATCTTGAAGAGCTTCTGCGGTATTTTGGCTGAAGAAAACCACTCGCTCTTTTTTACCGCCCCGCCCCTTTTCAGTAACCATTGCTCGTCTTCGCTCAAGGTCTAAATTATCAATAAGTAAACTGGCGGCTCCTCCTAAACGTGCTCCGGTGTCGGCCAGGAAACACAAAATCGCGTAATCCCTTTTGGGGTTTGGTGATTTCCGCGCAACCTCACACAATTTTTCTAGATCTTCATCGAATATTCCAGAGAGTGACTTTCTGGGAACCGGCGGCCGACGCAACTTGCTCGTTGGGTTGTTCTTAATAAGACCCTCATCGGTTGCCCACTTCAATAAGCGCTTCCAAGCACGGACAAAGTTGAATAATGTGTACAGCGTATGCGTACTGGGATCAATCGAATGATACAGGGAGCGAATATCATCTGTTTTTATAACAACCTTACCTGCTTATCACCTAATTCCTTTTCCAAGGGAGCTAGATAGTAGGTCTACCACTCCAAGGTGCCCTCGGAAACGAATCCCTTCTGTGAATTCAAATATCTCGCGATGACGTCAGCAACGGTTAAGTCTTTTATGGTCTTTGTAGCAGGCATAAGATCCTCCAACAAAGGTGCAATGTGTTTGGTGCAATGGGCTGGAGATTCTGCCACGTCTATAAGCCCTCATATACCAATTTCTGCTATACTTATGACCAAAGTAAAAACTTCAGCCCCACCGCTGGCATCGGTGAGGCTGAGAGGCAACGCGGTCGCGGCGCGTTGCGGCAAAAACAAGCATAGCAAACTTTTGCCGCCCGCGCAAGTTGACCACAATGCGCGGGCGGATTTGGTTAA
>NZ_JBWGPQ010000033.1:0-31709 GCF_056331585.1 Thermanaerothrix sp. | reverse complement strand
AGCCCTGGTGGCCAACGGCTTGACAGCCCCCTATTTTTATGGGATACTGCCTCTAATGCAGGGCCTGCCCTGCGTCCGGAAATGCCATCCCAAACGAGAGGAGGTGATGTCGAGCAATGGACAGTAGTCGTCAACTTAGGGCTGCGGCATCCCTCCTCATGATCGTTTAAGGGAGCCGCAGCCCGCCCCCCGGCAGACCGCCCACCCTGGGCGGTTTGCCTCTTAAAGGCGGCGCACTGCCTCGACCGTCAGCCAGAACAGCCGTTCACGATCGCTACCACACCGGTACCATTCGCGTCTATCCCAGCCCTCCGGGATAACCAGATCACCCCCATAGAGCACCTGCCCCAAGGGGACACCACGGAACCGGGCCACCGCCATCAGCGCCGCCGCTTCCATTTCCACCACCAGGCAACCCTCGGCCACCCGCCGCGCCCGCCGTGTCACCGTCTCCCGATACAACCCATCGGTTGTCCAGGTTTTACCCAGGCGATAGGGTACCTTGTGGTATTCCAGCGCTGCGACCAGCGCTGCCACCGCCTGCGGATCGGCTATCACTTCGCGCGCAGGGGGTAAATAGTGATACGATGTGCCTTCTTCCCGAACTGCTGCTGTCACGACGATCACGTGCCCGGCGGTGATCCTCGGGGTGAGCGCACCACAGCCCCCACAAACCATTACCTTGCGCACGCCTAAGGCAATAATTTCTTCCAGAAAGCCCGCTGCCAATGGCGCACCCACGCCGGGGTGCAGCACCAACACCGGCTCGTTCTCCTCTTCTTCAAGCAGGTAGAGGGGGTTCGGGCCGATCTCGGATTTCAATTGACCGATGACGCGCAACCGCCTTTGCGCGCGTAGCCCCTCCAATACCTCTTGGAAAAAGCACATCACCGCCCGCTTTGGAACCGGCGCTGCGGGCAAAGAGGGTTGAGGTTCTACAATGGCGTGCGGATTGGGATCATACTCTAAAATCGGCCAGGAAATGGGGCTTTCTGACATGCCGTTCCTCCTTCAAGGGATTTCCGGCGACTCCGGGACGACCCACACAATTCCCTCCAGGCCGGCAAAGCGCTGACGCATCACCCCTAGGGCTTGGGGATTGTTATCTATCAAGATAAAGCGCCGCCCCAATTCCAGACACGCCGCGCCGGTGGTGCCGCTACCGGCGAAGAAATCCAGCACCAGATCGCCCGGGTTCGACGAAGCTTGAAGGATACGTCGCAGGATGCCCAACGGCTTCTGAGTGGGATAACCGGTGCGCTCACTGCTATTGGTCGGCACGATGGTATGCCACCAAGTATCGGTGGGAAACTTGCCACGCGCTGCTTTTTGCGGTCCCACCAACCCCGGCGCCATATAGGGAATGCGCTCCACTGCCTCGTAATTGAAAGTGTAGCGTTTGGGATCTTTGGCATAAAAAAGGATATTATCGTGCTTGGGTGGCCATTTGCGCCGCGTGCGGGCGCCATAATCGTAAGCCCAGATGATTTCATTCAAGAAGCATTCCCGCCCGAAGATGCTGTCCAACAAAACTTTACAGTAGTGCACCTCGCGGTAGTCAATGTGAAAGTATAGGCTGCCGTACGGTTTGAGCAGGCGATACGCTTCGCGCAGACGCGGCTCTAGAAAAGCCAGGTAGTCATCGAAGATATCGGCATAAGCCTGGTGACCCAGCTTAACCGTCAGGTAGCGTCGTCCCCCGAATCCTACCCGGTCACCGCTCTCCGCTTGAATCGTGCGCAGGCGCGGGCGTGCCTGTACCCGCCCGGTGTTGAAAGGGGGATCAATGTAAATGAGATCTACCGATTCGGCAGGCAAGGACTGCAATATTGGCAGGTTATCCCCAAAATACACCCAACCGCGCGGCGCTACATCAGCTGTCATTCCGGTCCTTACTCCCCGATAATCTTGACCAGCACCCGCTTCGGGCGGCGGCCATCGAACTCGCCGTAGAAAATCTGCTCCCAGGGCCCGAAATCCAATTTACCGTTGGTAATCGCCACCACCACCTCGCGTCCCATCACCTGGCGCTTGAGATGGGCATCGGCATTATCCTCACCGGTGTCATTATGGCGATACTGGGAAATCGGCTCATGTGGAGCAAGGTGTTCTAGCCAACGCTCAAAATCCTGGTGCAGGCCAGGCTCATCATCGTTGATGAACACCGAGGCCGTAATGTGCATGGCGTTCACCAGGACGAATCCCTCTTTGATCCCGCTCTCGCGCACGCAGGCTTCCACCTGTGGCGTGATGTTGATGAAGGCCCGCCGTGAAGGTACATTGAACCATAATTCCTTGCGATAACTTCTCATTGTCAACCCCTTAGTGGCAAAATCAACGGCGCAGACACAATCTGCGCCGTTGGATTTTAACATAACTTACGCGGATTGAGGCCCTATGCACCAGCAGCCGCCTCCTGGCCCAATAGAGCGTTCAAAACCGCCGGCAGCAACCCACCCTGACGATAATAGCGGATCTCATTGGCGGTATCCAAGCGCAAGAGGACATCAAAGTGCACCTCGCTGCCATCGGCGCGACGCGCCCGCACCTGCACCCGCCCACCGGGATGCAGATTCTCGGCCAACCCCAGCAGGTCATAAGTTTCCTCGCCGCTCAAACCCAGGCTTTGGACATTCTGTCCGGGCAAGAACTGCAACGGCAACACTCCCATGCCGGCTAGGTTGGCGCGGTGAATCCGCTCAAAGGATTCGGCAATCACCGCACGCACCCCCAACAGGCGCGTGCCCTTGGCCGCCCAATCGCGGCTGGAGCCAGTGCCGTATTCCTTACCCGCCAGGATGAGCAAAGGCACCCCCTCGGCCTGATACCGCATGGCCGCCTCATAGATAGTCATTTGCTCTCCGTCGGGAAAGTGACGAGTGAACCCGCCTTCCACCCCCGGCACAAGCAGATTCTTCAGGCGGATGTTGGCAAACGTGCCGCGCACCATCACCTCATGGTTGCCACGCCGCGAGCCGTAAGAATTGAACTCCGAAGGCGGCACCCCCCGTTGGATCAGGTACTGCCCGGCAGGGGTGTGCACCGGAATGCTGCCGGCCGGGGAAATGTGATCGGTCGTCACGGAATCGCCCAATACAGCCAGCACTCGTGCGCCGTGAACATCGGCCACCCAGGTCGCCATCTCCGGCGGATTGTAGAACGGCGGAGGTTGCAGATAGGTCGAATCCTCATCCCAGGTATAGAGCACCTCTTCCTTACTCTCAATGGCATTCCACAGCGGGTTGGCAGCGTACAAATCGGCATAATCGCGGGTAAACAAATCCGGCCGAATGGCTCGTTGGATGGTTTCAAATACCTCCTGGCTCGAAGGCCAAATCTCGTGCAGATAAACCGGCCGGCCTTGTGGGTCGTACCCCAGAGGCTCACGGGAAAGATCACGCCCAATCTCGCCAGCCAGGGCATAGGCCACCACCAACGGTGGCGATGCCAGGTAATTGGCTCGGGTGTGCGGACTGATACGCCCCTCAAAGTTGCGGTTGCCCGAAAGCACTGCCACCGCTACCAGGTTGTTATCTTTGATGGCATTGACGATCGGTTCAGGCAAGGGACCAGCATTACCAATGCACGTAGTACAGCCAAAGCCAACCAGGTGGAAACCCAGTGCCTCTAATGGCTTGAGCAGGCCGGCTGCGGCCAGGTAGTCAATCACTACCCGTGACCCCGGCGCCAGGCTGGTCTTGACGTAGGGCGGTGTGCGTAAGCCACGTTCAACCGCCTTTTTTGCTAGCAGACCGGCGGCCACCATCACAAAGGGGTTCGACGTGTTGGTGCACGACGTGATAGCCGCAATCACGACTGAGCCATGGCGCAGAGTTGCCGTTTGCCCATCCAATGCCACCATGACCGCGGTCTCTTGCTCCGCCGCGGGTATGCCAAATCCGTTTGCCGTGCGTGGTGCTGTCAGCGCTTGGCGGAAGTTGGCTGGCACCTCACTCAAGGCCACTCGATCCTGCGGACGGCGCGGTCCGGCCAGGCTGGGCTGCACCCGGCTCATGTCCAGTTCCAACACCGCCGTGTAGGTGGGGGTAGGCGTTTCGGCCGTGCGGAAGAGATGCTGGGCTTGATAGTACGCTTCGACCAGGTTCACCAAGTCCTCAGGACGACCGGTGAAGCGCAGATAGTCCAACGTTTGCGTATCCACCGGGAAATAGAGCATGGTCGCGCCGCTCTCAGGTGCCATATTGGCGATCATCGCGCGGTCGGCCAACGTCAGGTGATCCAAACCGGGACCGAAGAACTCAACCACTTTATCCACCACACCAAATTGCCGCAGCATCTGGATGATGGTCAAGGTTAAATCGGTCGGGGTCGTACCCTCCGGCAAGTGGCCGCTTAAGCGGAAGCCAATCACATCTGGGATCACAATTTCGATCGGCTCGCCCAGCATGGCGGCAATGGCTTCAATGCCTCCCACCCCCCAGCCGACCACGCCCAGGCCGTTGATCATCGTGGTATGCGAATCGGTACCCACCAGGGTATCCGGATAGGCCACAGGTAGACCATCGGGACCTTCTGCGGTTAGGACACTCCGCGCCAGGTATTCCAGATTGACCTGGTGCACAATACCTGAGGCCGGGGGCACAATACGCAGGTTCTTGAAGGCACGCTGACACCAATGCAGAAACTCGTAGCGCTCACGGTTACGCTCGAATTCTTTTTCAGCGTTTAGACGGAAAGCATCCGGCGTTCCGTAGTAGTCCACCTGCACCGAATGATCAATGACCAGATCCACCGGCACCCGCGGGTTGACACTGGCAGGATCACCACCCAGCCGTGCCACGGCGGCGCGCATGCCGGCCAAATCGTTCAGTACCGGCACGCCGGTAAAATCCTGCATCACCACCCGCCCGGGGAAGAACGGCATACTGGGACGTTGCTCGGCCTGAGGTTGCCAGGCAATGAGATGATCTAGGTCTTGGGGCTCTGCCCGTCCCTGAGCCACGTGCCGCGCCACGCCCTCCAGAAAGATGCGCATAACAAAGGGCAACTGCGCCAGCCGTTCCGGGCTGAGCCCGGGCAAGGCGGTAAGAGGATAATAGTGATAGGTCTGTGCTCCCACGGTCAGCGTTTCTAACGAAGGTAAAGTCGCCATCCGTTCACCTCTCAACAATCATGAAGGACTCACACCTTTGGCTCTTGAGATTCTCGGATCGCCGTTACCAGCGCCCGCATAAATTCAGATGTTTTCAGCAACGTCGCGCCTTCGGTCAGATGATACAAATCCTGCGTCAACTGGCGCGCCGCGATCACCCGTTCCAATGCACCGATCACCAAGTCCGCCGCTTCGTGCCAGCCAATGTAACGCAGCAGCATCTCACCCGAAAGGATGAGCGAGGTCGGGTTAACCAGGTCTTTTCCGGCCAAAGTGGGTGCTGTACCATGGGTAGCTTCAAAGATCGCAACGCCAGTCTCTTCGTTGTAATTCGCTCCCGGAGCGATCCCCAAGCCACCCACCAGCGCCGCCAAGGCATCGGAGAGGTAATCTCCGCTCAAGTTAGGGGTTGCCAGTACATCAAACTCGTGCGGGCGGGTGATCGCAATCTCAAAGGCAGCATCGGTGATTACCTCTTTCACCCACAACTTACCTGCCGCCAGCGCCGCCTGACGTTCTTGGTTGGCGGTTTCTTCATCGTAGGCCAGGCGGGTGCGTTCCCACTGGCGCTGGGTGTAAACATGATCACCAAATTCACGTTCGGCCAGGTCATAGCCCCAATTCCGAAATGCGCCTTCGGTCATCTTCATAATGTTACCCTTGTGCACCAGGGTGACACTGCGGCGACCATTGGCCAACGCCCAACGGATCGCCGCACGCACCAAGCGCTCGGTGCCGCGGCGTGAAATCGGCTTAAGGCTGAATGCCGTGCTTTCCGGGAAGAGCAGGCGGGTATAGGCTTCCGGATAATGTGTCTGTAACCAGGTTTGAAAGGCGCGGTTGATCTCGCTCTCGGCGGGAAACTCAATCTCGGCATACAAGTCTTCGGTGTTCTCCCGAAAGACCACCATGTTGACCTTCTCGGGGTGACGCACCGGTGAGGGCACCCCAGGTAGCCAGCGCACGGGACGCTGGCAGACATAGAGATCCAGTGTGCGCCGCAGTGCCACCGTCACTGAACGCACCCCCTCGCCGATGGGGGTGGCTAGTGGGCCCTTCACACCGACCTTATAAGTCTCAAACGCTCGCAGGGTCTCTTCCGGCAGCCATACCCCAAAGCGCTGAAACGCTTTCTGGCCGGCAAACACCTCATACCATTGGATCTGGCGGCGGCCACCATAGGCGGCTTCAATTGCTGCATCCAGTACTGCACGCGTCGCCCGCCAGATCTCCGGGCCCGAGCCATCGCCTTCGATGAAAGGTAAAATTGGGCGGTCGGGCACCTGCCAGTGCCCATCCACCCGCGTAATGGGTTCACCATGAGCCGGAGGGGGAGGGTACACGTAAGCCATGCCCAAATTATAGCGCGAAAGTGGAGCATTTGAGTCGTAATGAGAACAAAAATGGACCCATCTATCTTTTCCGTAGAGTGGTAAAATGTCAGTCAAATTCAGGAGATGCAAATGGAGGTGACTCTCATGAATGCGGAGAAAGGCACATTCAAAGTCAAGGTTGGGCTGGCGCAGATGCTCAAAGGGGGAGTCATCATGGATGTGGTTACACCGGAACAGGCGCGCATCGCCGAAGACGCCGGTGCGGTAGCAGTGATGGCGTTGGAACGCGTCCCAGCGGATATTCGCGCCCAGGGTGGAGTTGCCCGCATGAGCGACCCGGAATTGATATTAAAGATCATGGATGCGGTGAGCATCCCGGTCATGGCCAAGGTGCGCATTGGGCACTTTGTCGAAGCCCAGATCCTGGAAGCCATCGGCGTGGATTATATTGACGAATCCGAGGTGCTCACGCCCGCCGATGAAGAGCATCATATTAATAAGCATGCCTTCAAAGTGCCCTTCGTATGCGGCGCACGCGACCTTGGCGAAGCTTTGCGGCGCATTGGGGAAGGCGCAGCGATGATCCGCACCAAGGGCGAAGCCGGCACTGGTGACGTGGTGGAAGCTGTACGCCATGCTCGGCGCATCTTGGGGCAGATTCGCCATCTGCAGAGCCTGCCCGAGGAAGAGGTCATGGCCTATGCCAAGGAAATCGGCGCCCCCTACGAATTAGTTATGGAAACCCGCCGCCTAGGCCGTTTACCGGTGGTTAACTTCGCTGCCGGCGGTATCGCCACCCCTGCTGATGCTGCGCTGATGATGCAGCTGGGCATGGATGGCGTCTTCGTCGGTTCGGGCATCTTCAAATCAGGCGACCCGGCCAAACGGGCCGCTGCCATCGTCAAAGCCGTGACCCATTACAACGATCCGCACATCCTGGCTGAGGTCAGCCGCAACCTGGGCGAACCCATGGTCGGGCGCACCGTTGCCAGCCTGGCCGAGCGCGAACTGATGGCTGGGCGTGGCTGGTAACGTTGCCGGGAGGTAACCATGAATATCGGAATTTTGGCCCTTCAAGGGGATTTCATTGAGCATCAACAGGTTCTGGAACGCCTGGGGGTAAGCACGCGCCAAGTGCGCCTGCCGGCCCACCTAGAAGGGCTGAACGGTTTGATTATCCCCGGTGGCGAATCCACTACCATTGGCAAACTGGCGACCGAATTCGGACTGATGGAGCCGCTGCGTACCTTTGCGCTCAGCCATGCCATATGGGGTACCTGCGCCGGGGCCATCTTTCTCTCCAAGGATGCACGCCGTCCTCAACCGCTGCTCGGCCTGATGGATATCGAGGTGCAACGCAATGCCTTCGGGCGGCAAGTTGAAAGTTTTGAGATTGATCTCGAGGTACCTGCCCTGCGCCGGGTCAGCGATGATGTGCGCCCCTTCCATGCCGTGTTTATTCGAGCCCCGTTAATTGAGCGCGTTGGGCCAGAGGTAGAAATCCTGGCCACCCTGCCAGATGGACGTATTGTCGCCGCCCGCCAAGGGCATTGGCTAGCCACCTCGTTCCATCCCGAACTGACGGATGACACGCGCTTTCACCGCTTGTTCCTGAACATGGTCGAAGAGGTTGCAGCGCTCCGCATAGACACGCCGCTGTCCCACTGAATAGGACAAAAATTACCTTAAAAAATTCCGTCAACGGTTGACAAAGCGCGCATCCTTTGCTATAAAAAGAACATGTTATCCCAGGTCGAAGCCAAGCGTCAACCAAAGCCACAACCCCCTTCCCACGGAAGGGCAGGTGCCGTTTGGCTAAAGCCATAACCAATGAGTTCAAACGTAGCGCAGCAAGCCCTTCCGTAGCCAAAGGAAGGGCTTTTATATTTTATAAATTGTCTGGAGGAGACAGAACATGAAAACGTTGCGCGTTAATGTTATGATCCTGGCCTTGGCTGCCATTTTATTGGCTGCCTGCACTCCCGCCGCCCCACCCTCCCCAACCCCAGCCCCATCTCCAACTTCTGCCCCGGCACAGTCTGAGCCTACCGCAACCACTGCCGCGGCTCAACCCGAGGGCTGTCTGGGTAGCGCCGATACGGCTCTGGTGGATCTAAACTGTCGCAAGATCACCATCGCGGTCGAAAATGCCTATCCCCCCTTCAACTACATTGCCACCGACACCGGCCAACCCGGCGGTTGGGACTATGACGTCTGGCGGGAGATTTGTACCTTGCTCCACTGTACCCCGGTCTTTGTTGAAGCCGCCTGGGATGGGCTGATTCAAGCCGTCTCGTTGGGACAGTATGACGTTGCTGCCGACGGCATCACCATCACTGAAGAACGCAAACAGATAGTAGATTTTTCGGAGGGTTATCTGCAAATCCAACAGCGTTTATTGGTACGCAAAGGCGAAAATCGTTTCGATAGCCTGGAATCCTTTGTTGCCAATGACAGTTTGATCCTGGGCACCCAAATTGCGACCACCAATTACGAGACCGCCGCCAAATATCTCCCCGAAACCCGCATCAAGGGCTTTGAACAGTTCCCCTTTGCCGTCCAGGCCTTGCTTTCAGGGGATGTAGACGCGGTGATCATGGATGAGGTGATTGGGTTGGGCTATGTGGGCGAAAATGCCGACCAACTCGAACTAATCGGTCCGCCCATCTCCAGCGACGAACTGGGGTTTGCTTTCCCTAAAGGCAGCGATCTGGTCGAACCGGTGAACAAAGCCATTGCCGCGCTCAAAGCCAGTGGCAAACTGGATGAGTACAACCTCAAATACTTTGGCCCCGATTTTAAACAACCTTAATGATGTCTTCACCCTGCCGCCTGCTGTGCCCACAGGCGGCAGGCCCTAATGGTGACGGAGGTTACCATGCTTAATCGCCTCTCCCTCAAATGGTTTGAAGCCATCTTCGGCGTATCGTGGCCCCGCCTGCGCGTGGGTGCGCGTCTCAAAGCCATTCCCTGGTGGTTGATTGCCATCGCGTTCATTGCCGTTTACACGGCCATGACGATCTACAGCCGCCCGACCTACCGCCAGGCATTTGACTTTATCAAAGTAGGGCTAAGCATCACTCTAACCACCACCCTCTTTGCATTTGCCATTGCTGTAGTCTTGGGTCTGATTACCGGTCTGGGGCGCCTTTCTAACAACGTGTTGCTCAAGAACGCCGCCACGCTCTACATTGAAATAGTGCGCGGCATCCCCATGTTGGTATTGATTTTCTATATTGCGCTGGTCGGCATGCCAGGAGTGGTCAGCGGGCTGAATCAGTTGGGACATTGGTTGATCGGTCTGGGGATAACCAGCCTGGGCAGCTCGTTAAGTGGGTTGGAAAACAACGCCGTCTCGATGGGCGTGCGTGCCATTGTCGCCCTTTCTATCACCTACGGTGCTTTCCTAGCCGAGGTCTTTCGCGCCGGCATCCAATCCATTCCCAAAGGGCAAATGGAAGCTGCGCGTTCGTTGGGGATGACCTACGGACAGGCGATGCGCTTCGTCATCCTTCCCCAGGCAATACGTAATATCCTGCCGGCGCTGGGCAACGACTTTATCTCCATGCTCAAAGATTCCTCCCTGGTTTCGGTGCTGGCCGTGCGCGATATTACCCAGGTAACACGCCTCTACGCCGCCCGTTCTTTCCAATACCAAGAAGCCTATACCACCTTGGCGGTCATGTACCTCACCATGACCATGGTGCTCTCATTCATCGTCAAGGGAATTGAAAAGCGTCTGCACCGCGTTTGAGCGTTTTTGCACAAATAGGATGATTTTGGTTGACTTTTGCTTGGGGTCTCTTTATAATGTGTTTAAGTCAATGGGACAGTGTCCCTCTCTTCGGGACGCCCGATGACGAGGAGGGTGATCCGTGTTACCGGAAAAAGTTCAACTCTTGGAGCGCATCGCTTGTATCCTGGATTGCTTTAACGCCGAATCGCGCCAAATGGGTGTGCGACAGGTCGCGCGTAAGATCAACCTCTCCGTCAGCACGACCGGCCGGCTCATGCAAGCAATGCGTGAGATGGGGCTACTGGTGCAGGACCCTACCACCTCCCTTTACGGCATTGGGCCGCGCGTCCTTTCTTGGGCCGATGCCTATCTGGCCAACCTAGATGTGCGCACCCTTGCTCTTCCTCACTTGCAAGCCCTACATCGCGAAACGATGGAAACCATTAGCCTCTACATCCTGGATGGGGATGCGCGCATCTGCGTCGAACGCCTGGAAAGCCCCCACAGCCTGCGCTTGGTAGCACCTCTGGGGCAACGCCTACCCCTCTACGCCGGGTCCGCCGGGAAGGTGCTGCTGGCTTTCTTGCCCCGTGCCGAGCAAGAAGCCCTGCTAGAACAGATGGATTTGCAACCTCTTACTCCCTATACCATTACCGACCGCGGTGTTCTTTTACGCGAACTGGAAACGATCCGCGCTCAGGGGTATGCTATCAGCCACGGGGAATGGATTGCCGAAGCCAACGGGGTTTCGGTGCCTATCTTTGACCGTAACCGTACTATCCATGCCGCCATTACTATTTCCGGCCCGGCCCAACGTCTGACCGATGAAAAAATTGCCACTTTTTTGCCTCAACTGCTGGCCGCCGCCCGTGAGATTTCATTGGAGATGGGTTGGCGTCCTCTGACCGCCATGACCTCCTTAACTGCCGAGGAAACATATGTACGTGCTTCTGAACGCTAACGTTTTTGCCCTGTCCTTGCTATCCCCCTATCCTTTTGCCCGGAGGAGTAACGTATGAGCCATCGCATGAAAGAACGCCTGGCCTATCATCTCAACGAGCAACGCCAGCGCATTGAATATCTCAAAAAGCATTACGGCCAGTTTAAGGTCAGTGAGGTTACTCTGGATCAAATCTTTAACGGGATCCGCGGCGTCACCTTGCTGATCACCGATACCTCATATGTGGATCCGCACCAGGGCATCCGCATCCGCGATTTCACCATCCCCGAACTACTGCGCGTCCTGCCTAAAGCCCCCGATTCGGCCTTCCCCCTCGCCGGTGGGCTGTATTACCTACTGATGACTGGCGAGGTGCCCGATGAGGCCGAGGCCTGGGAGGTTGAAGCTACCTGGAAGGAACGCATGACCGTGCCAGAGCATGTCTTTCGGGTGATTGATTCCATGCCCCGCGAAACCCACCCCATGACCCTGCTTTCACAGGCCGTCCTAGCGCTGCAAACCGAATCTATCTTCGCCAAACGCTACGAGGAAGGTATCTCCAAGCCGGCCTTCTGGGGCTATTACCTCGAGGATAGCCTAAACCTCACCGCCAAACTCCCCGTCCTGGCGGCCTACATATACAACCGTAAATACCGCCACGGGGCTTACATCCCTCCCCACCCCGATTTGGATTGGAGCGCCAACTTCGCCTACATGATCGAACGCAGCGACGATCCCATCTTTGTAGAACTGATGCGCCTCTACTTTGTGCTCCATTCCGATCACGAGGGCGGCAACGTTACTGCCTACTCTGCCAACGTGGTCTCATCCTCGCTGGCGGATATCTACTTCACCGCCTCTGCCGGGATCAACGGCCTGGCTGGACCACTACACGGGCTGGCCAACCAGGAATGCACCCGCTGGCTGTTAAAGGTGTTGCACCACTTTGGCGGGTTGCCCAGCGAAGAGCAACTGGAAGACTACGTGCGCGAACAACTGGATAAGGGCATGACCATCCCGGGCTACGGTCACGCCGTCCTGCGCACCGTGGATCCGCGCTTCACCGCGTTGGCCAACCTGGCCGAGACCTACTTCCCGCAGGATCAACTTTATCGCCTGGTCAAGCGCGTTTATGCTGTTGTTCCGCGCGTCCTTTCCTCACTGGGCAAGGTCAAGAACCCCTGGCCAAACGTGGATGCGATTAGCGGCGCTTTGCTCTATCACTTTGGCTTGCGCCAATTAGATTTCTACACCGTGCTCTTCGGCATCAGCCGTATGTTGGGCGTGACGGCACAAACGGTATGGTCACGTGGGCTATATAAGCCCCTCGAGCGCCCCAAGTCCATCACCAGTCAGATGTTGGAGGCCATGATTGCGCAAGCCGACGAAACCGCGCCCGCACCGCTGGCGTCAGCGCCGGTCGCTTGAACTTCAGACTAAGCCCCACCTGGTGTGTAGAGCGAGGGATCGGTTGGCGTCTGACCGGAGGGATCCCAGACATAAACCCAATCGCCCTCACGTGCCCATTCAAAGAGCCAATGGGCATCGCCGAGGGACATGTTGACACAACCGTGCGTCTGGGGAAAGCCGAACCAGGCGCGCCAGTAGGCCCCGTGCAGTGCCCGCGCCTGGTCAAAGTACATCGTCCAGGGCACGTCTTCCAGGTAGTAATAATCCGAGCGGTCGGCGGCAAAAGCGCCACTCATCGTCTCGGTCGGTTTCTTCTTGTAGATTTGGAACAGACCGGGACGGGTGTAAAAAGGCTCACCTCCGCTGGCAATCAGGGTAGCAAAAACCAGTTGTCCCCGATCATAGACCGCCAGCGTCTGATCATACAGGTTGACCTCGATCCAGCGGTCACCCTCCACACCGGGAGGTGGGGTCGGGTTGACGCGCACCTGACGAATAAAGGTACGTTCAATCCATTGATCCGGCCCAATCAGGTACCAATCCATATTACCCACTCGCTGTACAGTGTAGATCGGCACGACTTGATAGCGCCTGAGCACTAGGCCGGTTTTGGGGGCATCATACCTCGGCGCCGAGCGCACCTCGGCCGGACCGGCCAGATCTACAATCCAACCAAAGTCATGGTTTGGGGTAGCATGAAAGATCAACCCCTGGAAGGTGGAATAGGCAATCGGCGAAGCGCGCAACCATTCCCCGGAGCGCAGACGCACATAGGGCTTGCCGTTTACGCGTTGCACTTCCACAAAAGAGACGTAACGCAGCGGCCCGGGATCAATAAACCGCACCGGATTCTGCCCAGCCACGGCGTCATCCAGCGAGGCATACAGCGGGGCTGGCTCTTCCGCCGGCAGGTTAATGCGTGCGATCAGCACCGGGCTGTCGTTCAGCGCTGGATCGGGCGTGGAAGTGGGCAACGGGCGCGGGGGTAAGGTCAGCCCCAGACGCGCCCAGGCCGTCAAGCGCTGTGAAGGCCCCAGCGGCAGGCAATCGCCAGGATCGCTAAGATAAACCCCGGGCAAGCACAGCGGCAGCCCACTGTACGACTCGCGCCAGGGCGGGGCATCCGTTTGGGCTTGCACAGCACGACTCACCCCCAGTGCCAGCAACAGCCCCGCTCCTATTCCCACAACCAAAACCCAGGCTTTACGCATCCTCAGACACCTTTTTTAACCGGCATGGGTGGATTATACCTGTGTAGAAGATAGGGGGTCAAGACAAGAGTGGTAGCCACAATTTTTTAAGGACCACCAGCCCATAATCAAAATAACCCTTTCTCACTCAAAAAGTCACAGATAAGATTTTGTTCCCAGAGACCATACGGGTAAAAAGGTTACACTGCTATAATTTACATAGTCACTTGAATTGAGCCCAAATCTCAGGCATCATACTCATAATCCAGCAGGTTCCCCCATGCCCTCCTCCCTTCCCCTCCCAACCCTGATCGAAAATTACCTCGATGAACGCAACAGTGCCCTGATCTACCAAACCCTGGCCGAGCGTGAGAGCGATGAACGCTTGCGCGAGATCTTCCGCCGCATGGCCGAGACCGAAGTGCGCCACGCCGATACCTGGGCAGAGCGCATCCGCGCTGCCGGGGGTCAGGTGCCTGAATTTCACCCACCACTGCGCACGCGCATCCTGCTCTGGTTAGCACGGCGCTTTGGCCCCTCACTCGTCTTACCCTCACTGCAAGCCATGGAAAGCGGCGGCGCCAGTGATTACGCCCAGCAGGGTGCCCCAGCGGCAATGAGCCGCCAGGAACAGGGGCACGCCCTCGTCCTGGGGCAACTCGCCCGCCTCGCCCGCGGCGGTCTTTCAGGCAGTGCACTAGCGCAACTAGAGGGCCGCCACCGCGCCACCGGCGGCAACGCCCTGCGCGCTGCTGTCCTCGGTGCCAACGATGGCCTGGTCTCCAACCTCAGCCTGGTGATGGGGGTGGCTGGTGCCGCGCTGGATAACCGTACCGTGCTCATCACCGGGCTGGCCGGGCTACTCGCCGGCGCCATCTCCATGGCTCTGGGCGAGTGGCTCTCGGTGCAAAGTGCACGCGAACTCTATGGCCACCAGATCAAGATTGAAGCCGAAGAAATTGAACAAGCGCCGGAAGAAGAAGCGGAAGAACTGGCTCTTATCTACGAGGCGCGCGGGCTTGATCCCGCCCAAGCCAAAGCCCTGGCGGCGCAAATCCTGGCCGATCCGCAAAACGCGCTGGATACGCTGGCACGCGAGGAACTCGGCGTAGACCCCGAAGAACTGGGGGGCTCGGCCTGGGAAGCCGCATTAACATCGTTCATCCTCTTCGCCCTCGGGGCTATTTTCCCGGTACTGCCCTTTGCCTTTTTCAGTGGCTTCAGCGCCGTTATCGCCAGCATCCTTTTCAGCATCCTGGCACTCTTCGGCCTGGGCGCTGTGATCACCCTCTTCACCGGACGCAGCGTGCTCTACTCTGGCCTGCGCATGGTCGTCTTCGGTCTGCTGGCCGCCGCAGTCACCTTTGGTATTGGGCGGTTGATCGGGGTAGGCATTGCCGGCTAGCGGCGCGGCTTCAGCACCAGACGTATCGGCGTCCCGGTAAAGGGATATTCGCGCCGGATGCAGTTTTCAAGGTAGCGCAAGTAGGTAAAGTGCGCCAGTTTAGGATCATTAACGTAGATCAGAAAGGTCGGCGGATCAGTGCGCACCTGCGTGCCGTAGTAAATGCGCAGGCTTTTGCCCGTGCGTGAGGTCGGCGTATGCGCATCTTGCGCCGCCTGTAAAATGCGGTTGAGATGCGCTGTGGGTAAGCGTGCCAGGCGTTCTTCCTGTACTTTGAGCGCCAGCGGGAGCACCTGATCCACCCGCTGACCGGTCTTGGCCGAGATAAACAGGATGGGCACGTAATCCATGAAGTTCAATTCCTGGCGAATGCGCTGGGTGTACTCCTGCATCGTCTGGGAGTCTTTGGTCACTGCGTCCCACTTATTGACCAGCACCACCACGCTCTTGTTGGCGTCCAGAATGTAGCCGGCGATGTGGGCATCTTGCGCGGTGACCCCGGCGATGGCATCAATCATCAGTAAAGCCACATCAGAGCGTTCAATTGCGCGCAGGGTGCGCAGAACGCTGTACTTCTCCACCCCTGGTTCAATCCGTCCACGGCGGCGGATGCCGGCGGTATCAATCAGTACAATGGGAATCCCCTGATACTCGATAGGTGTGTCAATTGCATCGCGGGTTGTACCAGCAATTGGGCTGACGATCGCCCGTTCCTCACCCACCAGGCGGTTGAGCAAGCTGGATTTGCCCACATTAGGCCGTCCAACGATAGCAATCTTGACCGCTTCCTCTTCTTCGGTTTCTACTGCCGCCGGAAAGCGCGCCACCACCTCATCCAACAAATCGCCAATCCCCAGGCCGTGCAGTGCCGAGACCGGATACGGTTCACCCAACCCCAATTCATAGAATTGCGCTGCCTGCTGACGCAAACTCTCGTTATCGGCTTTATTCACCACCAACAATACCGGCGGCTGAGGCTGCCCTCCCACCATCCGCTGTTTGCGGCGAATCAGATTAGCCACCTCTTGATCCGCTGGGGTTACGCCGTCATTAGCATCCACCAGGAACAGCACCACGTCTGCGTCCTCAATGGCCATTTCAGCCTGTGCCCGGATTTGATCAATATAGTCCGCTGAACCTACAGAGAGCGGGCGCTCTCCCCCCACCCGTGGATCAATCCCGCCCGTATCCACGACTAGGAAGGGATGACCGGTCCACTCGGCTTCGGCGATCAGACGATCGCGCGTAGTGCCGGGGGTGCCATCCACAATCGCCAGGGGCTCACCCACCAGGCGGTTGAACAAGGTGCTCTTGCCCACATTGGGGCGACCAACCAACGCAACCAGGGGTTTGGACATATGACCTTCCTTGCATCAGGGTCTGCGGGTCGGGGTGGCGGCGGTGGAACGCGTGATCACCACCTCCACCGTCTCCGGCTGGATGGATTCTACCCGAAGATCGCTCAATAGAATCTCCACCACAGGTGTCACCTGGTGTGTCCCCGGCGGCAGGTCTTGCACATTGGCGACCACGCGAACGTCGCCTGGTTGTAACCGATCCAGCAGCGCCACCGGGCCACTGAGGATCACCGTCAGCGCCTCCGGAGAGACCGTGGCCGCATAACCTGGCGCCAGACCACTGACCTCAACCCGCAAATTGGGCAGGGTCACGCTACTCTCGATAGCCGCCACCCCCACCCGCACGAGCACCTGAGTCTGATCACCGACCACCGAAATCCCGGGCGGCAAGTTGAGAGGCACCAGCACGTCTAAGTCATCTTTGGCGTTCGTAATATCCACCGGGACAGTCTCAATATAGCCAGGCAGGTCGGTTACACTTTGGGGATCTTCTGAGAATACGGTAATCACGGGGGGGAAGACAGCGATGTTGGTCAAGCGATAACCGCTGGCAACCTGCCCTTGCAGCACCACCTTGACCACGACATTGCGGTAACCGAAGCGTTGACGAATAGAAACCGAGACCGTTACTCGATCCGGTACTAAGGTCAAACCGCTAACCGGGTTGCCATTGGCATCCAAGGCTTGCAAGGCCAGGGTACGCGTCAGGCTCTCACTGGCGCCGCCGATGTCCAACACGGCTTCGACCTCAGCCACCTTTTGAACCTGAGATTGCGGACCGCTCACGATCACCGTCGCGCGGTCCAACTGCGGTGGGTCGGCGCTATAACCGGCAGCCGGCGTGCCGTTCACCACCAGTTTGACCGGCATCTCACGGTTCTCCAACCGTTCCAAGTTAACGGTGACCGTCTTCGGGGTGTACGAAACCACGCGCACCGGGCGCAGGCCGATTTGAATCTGCACCGGTACAGCATAAGTGCCCGGCGCCAGCCCGGTTAAATCCACCACCGCGCGCACGGCATCGGGTTCGTTGATCAGGGAGTTCCACAGTGAACGCGGCGCACGCAAGCTCAGAGCCACACTGTTCAAGTTCTCAGGACTGAGAATCAGATTCGGATCTTTGCCCACCACTGTAATTGGAATAGGACGGGGGTATACCGCCTCCTCGTTGGGATCATTGGCCGTCACTGCCGAGACCCACACCGCCAGCGCCAGCAGAAAGGCGGTTATAAACGCCGGAACCATTCGCCAGGCACGCCGTAACCAACCCCAAATCATCCCTCAATCCTCCTTTTTAGGCCGCGTGGGAGTGGGCTGCCGCGCCGCGCGGATTAAATCCAGCAAACTGCGCGAGGTCTGCACCGGCGGCTGGTAGAAGGCCATCAGGATGTTTTCCAGTCGTTCTGCATCCAGACGGCGGATGATCCGCCCCCCATGGGCGACCGAAATCGCCCCGGTTTCCTCGGAGACCACTACCGCCACCGCATCGGTCGCTTCAGATGTCCCCAAAGCCGCGCGGTGGCGCAAGCCCATCTGCCGTTCTGGCGAATGGTTGAGAATGCCGCTGGATGAAAGAGGCATCACGCACGCTGCCGCTACAATGCGCTGGTCGGCAATGATCACCGCGCCATCATGTAACGGGGTATTGGGGTAAAAAATCTGCAACAGCAACTCGGCGGTCACCTCCGCATTGAGGGTGACACCCGTGCGGGCATATTCTTCCAGGCTATCCCCACGCTGAAAGACGATCAACGCCCCATGTTGCCGCGCCGAGAGCCGCGCGCAGGCGCTCACCACCGCACGGATGGTGCGCTGAACCGCTTCGGTCGTACTCGGTGCCCGCCACAGCCAGCCCTGCGCACTACCGGCACGCCCCAACCGCTCCAATCCACGCCGAATCTCCGGCGCAAAAATCACCGGGATCGCCAGCACGAGGGTGGGCAGGGCAGTGCGGATCAGCCAGGAAAATGCCGGCAAATCTATCAGGCTGGTTACCAGACTGAGCGACACAATAAGCAGGAGGATCCCTCGCAGCAATACCAACGCCTGGGTATCACG
Organism: Thermanaerothrix sp.; assembly: GCF_056331585.1. Taxonomy (NCBI): domain Bacteria; kingdom Bacillati; phylum Chloroflexota; class Anaerolineae; order Anaerolineales; family Anaerolineaceae; genus Thermanaerothrix; species Thermanaerothrix sp. The sequence goes on along the minus strand of NZ_JBWGPQ010000033.1, from coordinate 13,165 downwards.
CAACAGCATCAGGATCCCGAAAAAAACCATGGTCACCAGGAACAGATCCAGCGCGCTCAACCAGTTAAAGCGCTGGAAGATAAAGAGCAATTCACCTAAGATATCCGGCACGGCAACCTTTTTCCTTGCTCATCGATCTCTATGAGACGCTAAATTGGACGTAAAATGCGTTCCTGACGTAACTTTTTAAACAACAACACCGTCCCCGGCGGCATTGATTCGCGGGCCGCTTCCTGCCAGGCCAGAGCCTCCAACCGCTCCGGCGTGGTGATCTTATATCCCAATTCACGCCAAATGAGTTCCTGCCGCGCCAGTTCCGGCGTCACAAACACCAGTGATACCTCGCACTGCAAATCCTTCGAGGCGCGCTCCATCTCTTGGATCAGTAAGGTAAGCGCTGATTTTAGGGGCAGGGTCGGTTCAAGCAAGATTTCGGTAGTGCGCGCCACCAGGTTCTCCACCTGCCATCCGATCACGCCCTGCAAGGTGGTGTTGTTTCGTAACAGTAAAAACGCCTTTTCACCAAAGGCGGCCATAATATCCTCTGCGGTGAGCGGGGGCGCCTTTGGACGCAACCGATTGATCAATGCCGCAATCTGAGCTGCGTCCCGCGGCCGTCCCCGCACCACCGTCAGTGCCAGCCGTTCACCGCTCATCACATCCGCTGCCGGTGCCGCGGCCTCAGCCACTGGCACCAGGCGCTGCCACGCCACCACCACCTGTTTCCAAGTCTCTTCAAAGGTACCGGCGTTGCGGATGATCACATCGGCCAGGGCCATTTTCTGCTCTTGGGGAGGCTGTGCCGCCATCCGCTGACGCGCCTCGGCTTCTGTCAGTCCGCGAGTACGCATGAGGCGGGCCAATTGCACCTCCGGCGGCGCATAGACCACCCACAAACTGTCACAAGCCCGATGCAGGTTCGCCTCGACTAACTTGATCGCTTCAATTACTGCGACGGGTTGGCTGGCACGACGCACCAGAAAATCAATCGCCTGCGCCACCAACGGATGAACAATGCGTTCCAAATCGGCCAACGCGACCAGATCATTGAAAACAATCTTTCCCAAGCGACGGCGATCAATTTCGCCATCTGGTCCCAGGATATAACGGCCAAAAAGATCCACCACCGGTTGGTAGCCCGGTGCCCCGCGGGCTATCGCACGATGTGCCAGTGCATCGGCATCAATCCCATAGGCACCCAAGTGCTCTAGCATCCGCCGTACGACGCTCTTCCCGGTTGCAATATTACCGGTCAACCCAATGACGTACTTACCCGGCCATTGACTCACGGCCTACTCTAGCCTCCCAGAACCAACGCGGTCGTTCTGCCTCAGTCGGACGGCCCGAAACCACGGCCCCCTTTTCCGACCACCTTCATGCCTGATTTTAGCCTTGCCTGGGCAGAATGTCAAAGATTAATGACAAAACTGTTAAGGAAAAATCATGAAGGTGGATACAATAGTTATGGAGGCGATTATGTCCGGTCAACCTCACAAGCCCATCCCCACCCACCCCCTAGCGCGCTTATTTCGCTCTTTTAATCGGGTTATGGTTCTGCTGTGGCGACTTGGGCTAGGGCCTTGGTTCAATTTCTGGCCAACGTTGAGCGGGCGCATCCTCATCCTGGTCCATAGCGGTCGTCGAAGTGGTAAACGCTATTACACCCCGCTCAACTACGCCCTGCGTAATGGTGAAATCTATTGCGTCGCCGGCTTTGGCCCGACCTGCGATTGGTACCGCAACCTCTTAGCCAACCCACAGGTAGAACTGTGGCTACCAGATGGCTGGTGGGTTGGCCTGGCCGAGGAGATTCTGGAACCCGAACTACGTTGGGAGGCGCTCAAAGCCGTCCTGGCATCCAGTGGCCCGGCGGCATCTCTCTTTGGGGTTAGTCCGCGCCTGGAAGAAAATCTTTTACGCCAACGCACGGCTTCCTACCGTGTCATCCGCCTGCGCCGAGTCGCTCCCCGCACCGGGGCTAATGGCCCGGGCGACCTGGCTTGGGTTTGGCCGCTGATCACGCTGTGGGTCTGGCTGCGCGCGCGCCGCGGCCGTCTTCGCCCGAAGCGCTGATTGTGGGCGTTGTGTCCGTTCCTAAGACCATCCGAACCTCAGCCAGTAGGTGAGGATAAAGCCCTGGGTTAGCCGCCAGCAGGTTGCATGGCACAACCAACGGATTCGGCTCGCCCGTCAGGCGAGTCACGACCACTCCCGCCTCCTCCGCAATCACCATGGCAGCGGCAATGTCCCAAGGGGCAACGCCCATCTCCCAGTACCCGTCCAGTCGGCCCGCCGCCACATAACATAAATCCAATGCCGCTGAACCCAAGCGGCGAACGCCCTGACTGCGGCGGGCAAAATGGGCATAGAGATCCAGGTTATCCGGCTCACGTCCGCTCATATCGTAGGGGAAGCCGGTAACCAGCAGACTGCGAATGAGTTCTGTGGCCTCCGAAGGATGGATAGGACGGCCGTTTAAAAATGCCCCCGCTCCGCGCATAGCATAAAAGCATTCATCACGGCTGGGGTCATACACCACCCCCACCTGAGGAATCCCCGCGTGTACAAACGCCACCGAGACGGCGAAAATCGGCAATCCATGGGCGTAATTAACCGTCCCATCCAGTGGGTCAATATACCAGCAGGTGTCATCTCCCTTGCCAAGGGTGCCGCTCTCTTCAGTGATGATGGTATGATCGGGAAAGGCCGCGCGAATGCGCTGAATCAGCAATGCCTCGGAGACCCGATCCATCTCGGTCACCGGATCGGTGAGGCCTTTATAGCGAATATCGTGAGCCCGTCCCAACCCCTGCATCAAAAGATGCCCGGCTTCGCGCGCCCAGGCGATGACTTCTTCCACGTTCGGAAGCCTTGACATGAGCCACCTCTAATTTTTGGGGATTAAGATGAATTGGCACCTGAGAAGCGCGCCTCTTCACCCAAAATGCGATAAAGTTGTTCCAATTCGCGTCGGATTTCTTCACGGTCTTCTAGCGTGCGCGCTTTCAAGAGTTCAAAGGCAGCACGCTGTTCTTCCGGCAAGGTTTGTAGCAGGCGTTCAATACGCGCAATTTGGGTCTGTTTGTGACGCAATTTGTATTCCAGACGCTCGCGGTAGCCGCGGTAGAAGTTCAGATCATCCAGAGGCGGTGGCGCGGCGGCCAGGTCCTGGGTTAATACCTCGGCTATAGTGAGCAAGAAATCCTCGGTATCAATAGGTTTTTCGATGAACCGCACCGCCCCCAGGCTCATGGCAAACGCCTTGTCCTCAGGAGTAACGTACGTGGCTGAGATAAAGATCACCGGAATGTGGGTCGTGCGCGGATCTTTGCGCAGGGCATGTACCAGCGCAAACCCATCCATTTTAGGCATCAGGATATCGGTCACAATCAACGCCGGATGCTCACGAGTCAAAAAACCCAATGCCTCCTGACCGTTGGATACCGTCACAACCGGATAGCCCTTGAAGTGCAGGGTGACTTCAAGCAGTTCCCGCACATTAGGGTTATCTTCAACGATCAGAATCGGGCCATAGGGGATGTTCATGTCTCTGATTTTAGCCGCCTTTAGCCCTTACGGCAAGAACTTCCTCTTGCACAAACCTTACAGTTTTGCAATGCATCGAAATGATTGGAGAAGTTCGGTAAAAATACGACAATGGACTTGTGCAATCCCACCCGCTTATGCGATAATAGCATCATCAGCATCCCAAAGACCAAAGCGCAAGGCCTGTTGTGCCTTTTGACTCACCCTTCCCACCCCACCCTTCCTCTGAAACCCCGCTCGAGATCACCCAGCACTGGGAATCGCGACGCCGTATTTTCTACCTGATCGCCAGCTTGGCCGGTCTGCCCTCCATTTTAGCCGTCTGGCTACAACATCGCGCGGATAGTCCTTTTATTGCCCTCGCCTATCCATTCTTGATCCTGGCCGGCATTTTTTGGAGTGCTGCTCTGCTCTGGAAGCGTATCCCCTTGGCCTGGATCGAGCGCTCTGTTCTCACAGCGGTAAGTCTGTTGTTCCTGGGCAAATTGATCTATCTGTGGTTCCTCGTACCCGATCCGGCTCACGTTTGGAACGAAGTGGAAGCGGTCTTCTGGGTTATTGCCATTTTGCTCATCATCAGCTATATTGCGCTCGATCGTCGTGCTGCACTAGGATTTAGTATCGCGTTATTGCTCCTCACCACCCTTTCGGGGGTCTGGCGATTCTGGCATGGCCCGGCCACCCTAGGCGTGGAATTCATCCGCCTTGAGGTGCGCCTGGTAGCCATTTCATTCCTGTTGTTTGTCCTTGCCCGCACCAAGGATGATTTTAGCCGTACGCTAGCGGCGGCTAATCAGATGCACCAGATAGCCCACACCGACAGCCTGACTCATCTGCCCAACCGGCGTGGGCTAACCCAGCGGTTGGAGGACTACCTAGCACGCCGACAGCCCTTTACCATTATCCTAGCCGACGTGGATCGCTTCAAGTTGATCAATGACACGTTCGGCCATGAAATCGGTGATATTATCCTGCGCGAGGTGGGGGAATGTCTGCAGCGTCAGATTCGGGCTGGGGATGTCCTCGGGCGTTGGGGGGGTGAGGAATTTCTAATCTTGGCAACCGAAGAGGAGGCTCAAAGCGCCCTCCATTTAGCCCAGCGGCTGCGTGAAGCGATCGAAACACATGACTTTAATCAGAACATTCCCGTAACAGCATCCTTTGGGGTTACCCTGAGCCGCGAGCACGATACCCTTGTAAGCGTGACCAAACGCGCTGACCTGGCGCTCTACCGCGCCAAAAACAATGGGCGCAATCGAGTGGAATGGGAAACCCCTTAGCCTTTGACGTAAGAGCGTTTTTCGCAGATGCGTCCCTCTTTAATGCGGTAGATATCCACGCCACGCACATGTCCTGGCTTGCCCTCTGCATCCACCCACGTGTAGCGCCAGCGCATCACACAGCGAAATCCCATACCAAAAATTTCCTCAATTTCCATGTGAGCCTGCGGTGACTGGCGAAAGAAGTCTTCCCAGAAGCGGGTAACCGCCTCTTTTCCGCAATACGTCGTACCATCGGGAGCGGGATGGGTGTTTTCAAACACCACATCCTCGCTCATCAATGCCATCATGGCGTTCACATCATGGCGGTTGAACGCCTCATTGAAAGCCAACACCAACCGTGTCGCTGCCTCTATTTTGTCCATTCGCATGGAAGATCCTCCCGCAAATTGATCCTGGGACAATCCACTCAAGAGTAATAAAAACTTCGCGGTGAGGGAGACTGGAAAGCAGCTTCATGACTATTATAGAACCATTTTAGAAGGCCTAGCGAAAGCATTTCTATAGCATTGCCCTCTTCACGGTGTACCACGCACTTGGGCTAGCAGACTCTCAGCCTCTGCCACACAGGCTTCCCAATCCGCCGAGGGCACGAGGAGCAAAACACCTTCACTTTCGAGATATTCGAGCCCTTTCAGGTAAAATACCAAGAACTGCACCTGTCCTGCCGCATCGGTGAATGTCCGGATTAGCGCTTGGCGTTCACCCAACCTCACTGTAGTCTCCGCAATCTGCCAATCCTCGGGCACACCACGACCGACGTCCTGAGCCAAAATGCACTCCGGCGACCCCTGCCATATCAAGTAATTGTGTGCTTCATCAAACTTCCAGCGTGCCGTGTCATAAACCACGCTCACCGAAGGTGCTACTTGCCACACCGCGGTTACTGCGGTAGGTGTTATTAAAAAGGTGTGTGGAGTAACTATCATCGAAGGAATTTCAGTTATCGTCGGTGATACCGTAGGTTGAAGGGTTGACATTACAGGGATACAACCGTTGACCAGCACCGATACGCCGATCAAGGATAATCCAAGCAACAATCGAGATATTGTCTACCTCCCAACAAAAAAATAATATAGAGTACAATAATCCACATGCTTACAGACGGATCAACAGACATTTTTGTTTCCACTGTAAACCAATTGCAATGTTAAAAACCTTGTCAATCTGGCACAAACGTCTTACAATTTAGGCTTGTCTTAGGGTTTTTGGGTGTGCTTTCTTTAAGGAGGTGAGCGTATGCCGGTCTATACCTATCGGTGCGATAACTGCGGCGTCCAATTCGAACGCAATCAACGTTTTTCAGATCCGCCCCTGGCGTGGTGTCCTGAGTGCGGGAAGAAATCCCTGCATAAGGTCTATGCACCGGTGGGCATCATCTTCAAGGGCTCGGGCTTCTACGCTACCGATCACCGTTCACCCTCCGGGGCGAGCCGCTCGTCCTCACATCACAGCGAGAGCAGGAGCACCGAAAGCACAACCGAAGGGAGCAAAACCATCAGTACCACCAACTCCGATTAATCGGCTTTTGTTCCAGGTTTTTGGGTTCAAGTGTTTCCATCAAACCCGGGCTAACCCGGGTTTTTCATTCCCTGACATAGGGCCCGATTTTAGGGTAAAATCATCAGTGGTTGGAGGATAAGACTCATGGCATCGAAATCGCGCTCGGGTAAACTCACCCGGAAAGAAGCCGAACAACGCCGACAGCGTATCCAGCAGTATATCTTTGCCGCCCTGGCGGTAATGATCATCCTGGCAATGATCATTACCGCCGTGGCGCAATTCTAAAACAGGCGCGCCAAGAAGCCGCCTTCCACTTCAGTCCAGGGGCGCTTTCATCATGTCATTCCTCAAACGCTGGCAATTCTGGCTCGGGCTGATCATCAGCCTGGTCTTCTTAACCCTGGCCCTGCGCAACCTGCATCTGCCCCTGGTTTGGGAGGCGATGAAAGACGCCCAATACGTGTGGATATTACCGGGCGTGGTAGTTTATTTCTTAGGAGTGTGGGTGCGCGCTTGGCGCTGGCACTATCTTTTGCGTCCGCTCAAGCCCATCCCCACCCGCGTTATGTTCCCCATCGTAGCCATCGGCTACATGGGGAATAATATTTATCCTGCCCGCGCCGGTGAAGTCTTGCGCGCCGCAGTGCTCAAACAACGCGAAGGGGTCCCCATCTCAGCCTCACTGGCCACCATCATTGTGGAACGCATCTATGACGGCGTGGTGATGCTGGCGTTTGTGTTCCTCAACCTGGGTGAACTGGCGCGCCTGACCCACGGCTCGGGCGTGGTGGGTAACCTGAGCATTCGCGATGTTGCACTCTGGGGCACGGCGATTTTCGTCGGGGCACTGCTCGCCTTTCTGTTAGCGGCGATGTTCCCACGCCCCGCAGAACGCCTGCTCACCTGGCTGGTACACCACCTGCTCCCCGCCCGCCTGCGCGAACGGGTGCTAGATTTGGCGCTGCGATTTCTCAGTGGCTTAGAAGCCCTGCGCTCTCCATTGGAAGCGTTGATGATCTTCATCACCACCGTGATTATCTGGTTACTGGAAACCGGCAAATACTGGTTTGTCATGCACGCTTTTTCCTTTGAGGTCTCGTTCTTTGCCTTGATGCTCATGAACGGCATTGTCAATCTGGCCACAACCCTGCCTTCCGCCCCGGGGTACGTGGGCACGTTTGATGCTCCCGGCATCGCGCTGCTGATCGCTTATGGCGTCCCAGGAGAGGTCGCCGCGGGTTATACTCTGGTGCTGCATGCGGCCCTGTGGCTTCCGATTACAGTGCTCGGTTTTTATTATTATCTGCGTCAACCCCTGCGTTGGGGTAAAGAGGTGGAACAAATGCGCCGTGAGGCGCCAACCACCTTGTGATCATCACACACAGCGAGGGAGAACTCATGAAAATTGCGATCATCGGAGCAGGCTTTGGTGGACTAGCCGCCGCTTACGATTTGCGTAAGGCAGGACATGACGTCACGATCTTCGAAGCGGCTGACTACGTCGGTGGGCTTTCGGCGGGATTCAAAGCCCCCCATTGGTCCTGGTCGGTGGAGCGTTTTTATCATCACTGGTTTCAAAGCGACCGCGACATGCTGGGCTTGATCCGTGAACTAGGCTGGCAGGACAAGGTGATCTTCCCACGCCCGAAAACCGTGGTCTTTTATAACGAGCGTTTCTACCCTCTGGATTCCCCGCTTGCAGCACTGCTCTTTCCCGGCTTCACCTTGCTGGATAAGGCCCGCTTTGGCCTCGTCACCGCTTACCTGCGCTACCTGGCCCCATGGCAGCCGCTGGAAAAGTACACCGCCGACGCCTGGCTGCGCAAGTATTATGGCGCGCGGCTCTACGGCATTCTTTATGAACCGCTTTTAGTGGGTAAGTTTGGCCCGCATTATGCCGAGGTTAACATGGCCTGGTTTTGGGCGCGTCTCAAAGCCCGCACCACCCGCCTCGGAACGTTCGAGGGGGGCTTTCAAGCCTTCGCCGATGCTTTCGCCGCGTATCTGCAACAACAGGGGGTAACCCTTCGTCTGAGCACCGCCGTCGAACAGATTCGCCCTTATGCCGACGGAGGGGTAAGGCTGACCTTGCCCGGAGGTGTACAGGAAGATTTTACTGCCTGCCTGGTCACCACCAGCCCCACCCTCTTAGCCCGCCTGGCGCCCGACTTACCGGGCAATTACTTAGACGGATTATTGCGCCTGAAGAGCATGGGCGCGGTAGCTTTGGTGTTGGCGTTGCGGCATCGCCTCTCGGAAGAAGGTTACTATTGGTTTAACCTACCTAAAAGCGCAGGTTTCCCCTTCTTAGCGTTGGTGGAACACACCAATTTTGTTTCCCCAGAGCACTTCGGCGGCGATCACATCGTCTATTGTGGCGATTACCTTGATCCGGATCATGAGTACTTTCGCCTGAGCCAGGAGGATCTGCTGGCGCGCTTCCTGCCGGCGCTTACCCGCTTCAACCCCCGGTTCTCAACGGATTGGGTGCGCGAAGCCTGGTTGTTCCGCACCCCTTATGCCCAACCCATCCCACTGATCAACCACAGCCGCAATATCCCCGCCATCCGCACCCCTTTGCGCGGCTTGTATTTTGCCAGTATGAGCCAGGTTTACCCCTGGGATCGGGGCACGAATTATGCGGTCCAAATTGCGCGTCAGGCTGCTCGGCTGATGCTAAACGATTTTGCCGCCTGACCTACCACCCTGCGAAAACACAAAGCGGGTTTCCCCTCGATAAGGGTTAACCCGCTTTTGAGTCGGACCCAGCAGTGACGACTTAGACGATCTCGACCACAGCGCCGGCAGCTTCGAGTTTGGCCTTGGCGTCCTGGGCAACCTCTTTGCTGACACCAGTGAGCACCTTGGCACCCGCGGTCTCGGCCATCTGCTTGGCTTCCACCAGACCCAGGTTGGTCAATTGGCGGATGACCTTGATCGTTTCGATCTTCTTGGGGCCGGCATCCTTGATCACCACATCGAACTCGGTCTTTTCCTCAACTGGTTCGGCGGCAGCAGCGGCACCCGCAGCCGGAACAGCCGCAACCGCGGCGACCGGCGCAGCGGCAGAAACGCCCCACTTCTCTTCCAATTTCTTGACCAGTTCCGCAGCTTCGAGGACGGTCAGTTGGCTCAGTTCTTCAACCAGTTTTTCGAGATCAGCCATGGTTAATCATCTCCTTTAGTTTCTAGTTGTTTTAAGATTGCGACACCCTAAAACGTCATCAGGTTGGTAGTAATCCATTTTGCCGGTTAGACCTCCGTGACCACGAACGAGAGGGCTTCCGGATATGACGACACGATTAAGCCGCTGCGGGTTGGGCTTCCTTTTCGGAGTAGGCCTTGACCACAGAGGCCAGCGCACGGGCCGGCTCGGCCAGAGTGCGCACCAAGCGCGCTGCCGGAGCCGAGATAACGCCCAGCAATTGCGCCCGCATGACTGGTAGCGGTGGTAGATCAGCCAGCGCTTTGACCTGCTCGGCGGTAATGCGCCGTGGGCCCAGGTATCCGCCTTTGAGAGCAAAGATTTCCGAGTTGCGCGTGGCTTCGTTCAACACCTTTGCCAACGCCGGCGCGTCGTGGAAGGCAAAGCCCACCAGCGACGAACCCTCAAACAGACCATCGGTGGGATAGCCCACTTCTTGGAGCGCCAGTTTGACCAGGGTGTTTTTTACCACGTGCAGTTCCCCGCCCGCCTCGCGCACCTTAGCCCGCAGGGCGTCAATCTCCTTCATGTTCATCTTGGTGAACGAAAGGACGACCATCGCCTGGCTGGCCTTGATCCACTCGACGTAGCGCGCCACCATTTGGGTCTTTTCTTTCTTTGTAAAGGCCAATGAATGTCACCTCCTTTCCACAAAAAAAATAAGGTCTTTGCCTGCAGGCGCCGGGCAAAGACCTCGAATCTACCGTAAAGGTAGTTTTCTCCTCTTGGTCTTCACCTCGGCGGGATATTAAGCCCCTACGGGGCACCTGCTTTCTACGGTGAAGTAAATTTTCACTTGTTAATCACAGATCACGACCCTAAATTCTCGCGTTCCTGTGCCTTAACCTCACTCCTTGACCACCATAGATTGTGCCTGAATTGGATCCACCCGGATGCCAGGTCCCATGGTTGTCGTCACGGTGACACGTTTGATGTAGGTCCCTTTGGCCGCAGCAGGCTTGGCTTTTTTAATGGCGTCCATTAACGCGGCCATGTTGGCGTAGAGTTTATCCACATCAAACGAGACCTTGCCAATCGGGACGTGAATGTTAGCGGTTTTATCCATGCGGAACTCCACGCGCCCCGCTTTAGCCTCACGAATGACACGCGGTAGGTCATCCGCTTGCACCACCGTGCCGGCCTTCGGGTTCGGCATCAAGCCACGCGGACCGAGCACGCGCCCCAGGCGTCCAACCTTGCTCATCATATCCGGGGTAGCAATGGCAACATCAAAGTCGGTCCAGCCGTTCTGGATCTTGGTGATCCACTCATCACTATCTGCCACATAATCAGCACCGGCCTGTTGGGCAATGGCCGCCGCCTCACCTTGGGCAAAGACCAGCACACGCACCGTCTTGCCCAGGCCATGGGGTAGCACCACCACATCGCGTACTTGCTGATCGGCCTGACGCGGATCCAGGCCCATGCGCAAGTGCACTTCTACCGTGCCATCAAAATTAGTAATAGAGGTTTCCTTCGCCAGTTTCAGCGCTTCTTCCGGCGAATAAGCGCGACCAGCATCTACTTTTGCTTTTGCTGCTAGGTATTTCTTTCCGTGCTTTGCCATAGTCTCTCCTCGTGGTTCTGACGGGCGAACGCCCTCCCACCTAAGATTAGTCAACGACAACAATGCCCATATTGCGGGCTGTGCCTTCGATTTGGCGCATGGCGTCCTCGAGATCCACGGCATTCATGTCTTTCATTTTGATCTCGGCGATCTCGCGGATCTGGGCACGGGTGACCTTGCCCACCTTCTGCCGATTAGGCGCTGGAGAGCCTTTCTCAATTCCGGCGGCTTTCTTTAACAACACCGAGGCTGGTGGTGATTTGAGCACAAAGGTGAATGACCCATCGGTGTAGATGCTAATTTCCGCCGGAACGATCTCACCCGCACGATTCTGCGTGCGCGCGTTGTATTCCTTGCAGAACGCCATGATGTTGATCCCATGCCCGGCCAGAGCAGGGCCAACCGGCGGGGCCGGATTCGCCTTTCCCGCCACCAATTGCAACCGTACGACTGCTTTAAGTTTCTTCGCCACTGTTTCCTACTCCTTTCGTGGTTTTAGCGGGTGTTTGAGGGATCACCCTCCCACTAAAAACGGGCTGGCGCCCGTTGTTTATGCTTTCTCCACTTGCAAAAAGTCCAACTCCACCGGCGTTTCTCGTCCAAAGAAGTTGACCATCACGCGCACCTTATTGCGCTCCTGGTCAATATCGGCTACCGTGCCACGGAAGTCATTGAATGGCCCATCAATGATGCGCACACGCTCACCAACCTTGAAAGTGACCTTGACCCGTGGCGCTTCTGCCTCCATGCGCTTAAGAATTTGCGCCACTTCTTCCGGACGCAAGGGCGTAGGCTGGTTACCCATACCCACAAAGCCGGTCACGCCGGGCGTATTGCGCACCACAAACCAGGACTCATCGTCCAGGATCATATTAACCAGAACATAACCCGGAAATACGTGGCGTTCCACCACGCGGCGCTTGCCATCCTTGACCTCGATTTCTTCTTGGGTGGGGACGATGACCTCAAAAATCTTGTCTTTCATCCCCATGGTTTCAATACGTTGCTCCAGGTTGTGGCGCACCTTGTTTTCGTACCCCGAGTAGCAATGGATGACATACCAGGCGCGCTCCTTGTTGGTCTGCTCCAGGGGCTCATATCCCTCCACCGTGGAAGCGCTACCGGTTTCCACTTTTGCCGCGGCGTCGGAAGCCACCGCAGGCGCACTTTCCTGCGCCTTACGTCGCGAAGTTTTTCGCTTCTTCTCGCTCGTTTCGCCTTCTGGCACCATCATCACCTACACTCTCACCCAACAATGCATCAACTCAGAATCAACCGAATTAACCACGAGAACAGGAAATCCAACAACCCAAAGGCCACGCTCATGGCGAACATGGTTACCAACACAATCTTGGTCAACCGCCAGGCTTCCTCAGGCGTCGGCCAGGTCACCTTGCGGAGTTCTCCCATTGTTTCGCGCCACCAACGCACAATAGCATTGGGTTGCTTGGGCTTTTCAGCGGAGCGCGCCTTCTCTGCGGCCTTAGGCTTTTCCGCCACTTTGGGCTTCTCAACCGGTTTCGGCTTTTCGACCGCCTTGGGCTTTTCCACCACCGCAGCCTGGGGTTTGGTATTAGGCTTGGATTTCACCGTTTGTTTCGCCACACCATACTCCTTGTTTTCAGGGCAGACGCCGTCCCTTTACCGACGGCGTCCCCTTCCTTGAGGCAGGCCAGGCAGGACTCGAACCCACAACCTCCTGTTTTGGAGACAGGCGCTCTGCCAAATTGAGCTACTGGCCTGCATTGCGTTACGTTATTATAACTCAAAAAACGAGTTATAACGCACCTGAATTCTACTTCGTCTCGCGGTGCAAGGTATGCTTGCGACAGCGGGGACAGTATTTCTTGATTTCTAGGCGCCCGGGATCATTGCGGCGGTTCTTCTCAGTCGTGTAATTGCGTTCCTTACAATCGGTGCACGCCAGCGTGATCACCAGGCGAATATCTTTCTTTTTAGATGCCATACCTTCTTACCTCGTTCAGCCCCTACGGGCAAATCACAAACGTTAATCCAGAATCTTGGTGATGACGCCGGCACCCACGGTCAAGCCACCTTCGCGGA
>NZ_JBWGPQ010000032.1:0-32229 GCF_056331585.1 Thermanaerothrix sp. | reverse complement strand
ACACTGACGATCTTCGATTATAGCACGAGAACACACACCTAACTTTTAGGTTTGGCAAGACCATTTGACAAACACTTGTTGTTCACGATAAACTCTCATTAAGAGGAAATAATCATGCGTGTCACTTTGCTCCATTACGCCGCCCCACCCGTGATCGGCGGTGTAGAAGCCGTGATGGCTCGCCAAGCCAATTACTTCCTCAAAGCTGGTCATCAAGTTGTGATTCTAGCCGGGCGGGGCGAAGCCTGGGAACCACGTATTCCGGTGCATATTATCCCGTTAATGGACTCGCGCCATCCACAAATCCTTGCCATCAAGCAGATACTCGATCAAGGGATTATCCCGGAAAACTTGGACATGCTGGTAACTGAAATTGAAAAGGCGTTGGAACCCCATCTGCAGGAAACTGATGTCCTTATCGCTCACAATGTTGCTACTCAACATAAAAATTTACCCCTTACGATCGCTCTCCAACGCTTGATTCAACGAGGCATACCCCAACGAGCCATTTTATGGCATCACGATTTAGCCTGGACCGCCGCACGCTATCAAGGCGAATTGCATCCGGGTTGGCCATGGGATCTTTTACGTCAAGCCTGGCCAGGCACCATCCAGATCGTTGTCTCTGAGGCTCGCCGCCTCGAGTGGAGTCAATTAAGCGGATTGCCTCTTGAGGCTATCCATGTCATTCCAGCTGGTATCGAACAGGCCGAGTTCTTAGGGCTTTCCAACGAATCCAAAACCATCTTCGATCGTTTGGGGCTGGCATTTGCCATGCCCATCCTGCTATGTCCGGTGCGAATCACCCGTCGTAAGAACTTGGAGCAGGCCCTTCATATCATGAGCGTGTTGCATGAGCAACTTCCGGCATCCAGACTGATCATTACCGGACCACCGGGTGCTCACAACCCCGAAAATTTGGTCTATTATCAAAGCCTGCTTGCCTTGCGAACCACATTAGGGCTTGAAACAGCGGTTCACTTTTTGGCTGAGGATTACCCCGACGGAGTCAGCAATATTGTTATCACCGATCTCTATCGTTTGGCCGACGCACTTTTACTCACCAGTCGCGAAGAAGGGTTTGGCATTCCCTTACTAGAAGCGGGCATGAGCCGATTGCCTATTTTCTGTACCGAAATCCCCCCGCTCCGTGCCATTGCCCAAGACGATGCTTTCTATTTCCAGCCCGAAACCTCGCCCGAGGTCATCGCCCATGCCATACAAGAGCGCCTAGAGCGTGATCCACTCTACCGCGTGCGATGTCGCGTGCGCCTAAATTTTTCATGGGAAGTCGTTTACCAACGCCAAATTGCCCCACTTTTGGAGGGCTTATGTTAACCCCAAAACGTTTCATTCCCTTTCGGCGTATTGCCATCCCCGTAATAGGGCAAACCCTGCCTCAAAATGCTCTGAACCTGGCCCGTGAACTGGGAGGAGACATTGTCTTATATCCACTTACATCCTCTCCCCATGGCGAAAAAGTGCATTCGCCTCGTCAAAAGCGAAAAGAGATAAGCAAATGGCAGGAATCAATCGGTTTAAATGTCCGTATTCAGGTCCTACCCGAATCAGAAGGATGGCCATCCCTACGCCAATCCTTAGAATCTGATCTTCCTGACTTATTGCTCCTTGAAATCCCCTATCATTTCCAGGGAACGTTTACCCTTCACGAGGTTCTATCCTCTACACCTTGTAATTTAGCTCTGATACGCGGCCCATGGCCTGAGTATTATGGTAATGTGTTACTTCCTCTGCGCGGCGGGCCTCATGCCGAATTGAGTCTCCGCTTGGCGTTGGGGCTCCATGATTTTCGCCTCATTGCTTTACACCTGGTCGGGCCAGATCGCAGTCAAATTGAAGGGCCATTCCGCGGATTAGCCCGTATCTTGCCTAGTTTTCGCGATCTAACCTACAAAACGGCAGCGTCCGATCAGCCTGCCCAGACCATCCTAGAAGAATCGCGACAAGCCGACCTTCTGATAATTGGTGCTGCCGCCCGGCCGACTCCCGAAACCAGTGGATTGGGATCAACCGCCGAGAATCTCCTCAATCAGGCGGCTTGTTCGGTCGTGGTAGTTAAAAGCGCGCAACCGGTGCCAGAACTGTGGAGTGGACCAGAAAGTGAGCGCATTGGCTACAAAGCCATCTCGGTGCTCGTAGATAAATGGTTTGCCGAGAATACCTTTCATGCGGATGAATTTGCCGACCTGCACGAACTGGTCATTCTCAAAGAAAAACAAAACGTAACCATCAGTCTCGCGCTTCCAGCTCTCAACGAGGAAGAAACGGTTGGGCAAGTCATTTCCTGTGTCAAATCCGCGCTCATGGAACAAGTGCCGCTGTTGGATGAAATCGTGCTCATGGATTCCAACTCCACCGATAGAACGCGGGAAATCGCTGCCAAACTAGGCATTCCAGTATTCATTCATCAAGAAGTGTTGCCCCAATACGGTGCCCGCCGCGGTAAAGGTGAGGCATTATGGAAAAGCCTCTATGTTACCAAGGGCGACATTATCGTTTGGATTGATACAGATATCGTCAATATTCATCCGCGGTTTGTTTATGGCATCTTAGGACCACTGCTCCACTTCCCCCAAATCCAATTTGTCAAAGGGTTCTACCGTCGCCCTATTCGAGAGGGCGAAAAAATCCAAGCCACAGGAGGAGGCCGGGTCACTGAACTAACTGCCCGTCCTTTGATCAACATGTTCTACCCTGAACTCTCCGGTGTAATCCAACCACTTTCTGGTGAATACGGGGGCCGACGTCGGGCATTGGAACGCTTACCCTTCTTTTCTGGGTACGGTGTTGAAACCGGACTTCTGATTGATGTCTTCGAGCATTATGGGCTGTCCAGCATCGCCCAAGTAGATCTTCAGGAACGCATTCACCATAACCAACCCCTCGAAGCCTTGAGTCGCATGTCCTTCCTGATCCTGCAAGCCTTTATCCGAAAATTGGAGCAGCGTTATCACCTCCCCATTCTGGAAGAGGTGAATAAGTCTATGAAATTCATCCGTTACGAAGAGGGTCGTTATTCCCTTTTAGTCCAAGAAGTGGTTGAGCAGGAACGCCCACCCATGATTGAAATCCCCGAATACTTGGAGAAACACCCACATGCCAGATCCTGAATATTCCTGCCATCCTTCCCAATGTGAAATTTGGGCTATCCGTCATGGCCAAACGGACTGGAATCTAGAAGGACGCTATCAGGGCCAAACCGATATCCCTTTAAATGCAACAGGGGTGAAACAAGCCCAGCATCTAGCCGCTAATTTGGACGGGAAATCCTTCGCTGCCATTTTTACCAGTGATCTCACCCGCGCCTACCAGACGGCCCAAATCATTGCTGAACGCGTTCGATGCCCGATAATAGTAGATACACGTCTGCGGGAGATCCATCAGGGAGAGTGGGAAGGAATGCACTTTTCTGAAGCCGTTGCTCGGTTTCCTCGTCACTTTGCTCAGCGTGATGAGGAACCCCTGAATGCCCGCCCTCCCGGGGGTGAGAGTGTTTGGGAAGTTGCCCAGCGCATGATGGCCGTTGCTAATGAAATTGCTCAACGCTTTCCCGGTCAACGTGTGCTACTGGTCTCGCATGGTCTTGCCATTGCCACATTAATTGTTCAGGCGTTTCATTATCCCTTCGAGCGTGTTTTCTCATTGATTCCTGAGAACGCCTCGATTAGTATCCTCTGCTGGCCACCTCATAACAATGGTCATTAATCCCACCCCTATACTCGAGCATCTTGAATTCTTGTACGGAAGCGAAGTAGCCTCGAAAACGCTTCCCGAACTGACCGCTCGGTTACGGCGCTTTCGCCCCCCGAACATCTCAACCCGCCCTTTGGATCACCGAGATGCCATCCTTATTACGTACGGAGATCAATTCCGCTCCACCACCGCAAATCCCCTAAAGACCCTGCAGACTTTCTGCCGTCGCTTTCTCAACAAGACCATAACAGGACTGCATCTGTTACCTTTCTTCCCTTACTCCTCCGATGATGGCTTCTCGGTCATTGATTTCTACCAGGTTAATCCCAACCTTGGAACTTGGGAAGATATCCAAAACCTGGCTGCAGATTATCTCTTGATGGTGGATTTGGTGCTCAATCACACCTCGGTGCAGAACCCGTGGTTTCAGGGTTTTCTACACGGCGATCCCGCATTCCAAGATTTCTATATCACTGTACCACCAGAGACTGACCTCTCGGCGGTCGTACGGCCACGTGCCCTACCCTTGTTAACTCCTTTCGAAATGCCTCAAGGAACACTTTGGATCTGGACAACCTTCAGTGCCGATCAAGTGGATCTCAACTATAAAAATCCCCGCGTATTTCTCCAAATCATAGATGTGTTGTTGACTTATGTAGAACAGGGGGCACGTATCATACGTTTGGACGCCGTCGCTTACGTCTGGAAGGAAATTGGTACGTCTTGCATCCATCTCCCCCAAACCCACCGGTTAGTACAACTATTTCGCACAATCGTAGATCAAGTTGCTCCTTGGGCATTATTAATCACCGAAACCAATGTCCCCCACGCCGAAAACGTGTCGTATTTCGGGGATGGTTATAACGAAGCCCACCTGGTTTACAATTTTGCATTGCCTCCCCTCATACTGCATACAATATACTCAGGGAACGCGACTGTTCTCAGTCAATGGGCAGCCTCAGCTTTTCAACTCCCCTCGTCCCATGTCACTTACTTCAATTTTCTTGCTTCGCATGATGGCATTGGCATTAACCCTGCACGTGGCATTCTAAGCCCGCAAGAGATAGAGCAGATTATCGCAACGGTAAGAAATCGAAGTGGCTTAGTTTCTTATAAAAGCAATCCGGACGGAAGTTTGAGCCCATATGAACTTAATATTACCCTCTATGACGCCCTTGCTGATCCCACCTCAGAAGAAATTTCCTTACAGCGTTTTATGCTTGCCCATGCCATCCTGATAGCACTGCGTGGTGTGCCGGGAATTTACATTCACAGCCTACTTGGTTCATCAAACTGGCTCGAAGGTGTGCATGCGTTAGGCTACAACCGCGCCATCAATCGTCAAAAATTTATACTTTCTGAAATCGAGGCAGACCTGCACCGTCCTGATTCACGGCGAGCCCGGGTGCTGAACGGCATATTAACCCTTATACGAGCCCGGCAAAAAAGCCCTGCCTTCGATCCATATAGCAATCAAACTATTCTCGATCTCTCTTCTGCTGTTTTCTGTGTGCTGCGGCAAACCCCAGATTCGCATTACGCTGTCCTCTGCCTACATAATGTAACTCCTCAAACTCAGCATATACACATTCCTCTTTCTCACCTTTCCTCAACCGTCTCAAAAGGGGTAGAATTACTCACTCAGCGCGAGATAGACATCACCGACTCTTTAGAGATGGTTTTACCACCATACGGAGTCGCATGGCTGGAAATAACCCACTGATGTTGGAAATTGGTATGGAAAGATTTCAGGTTGCTCCTCCTGATTCGTTTTGCGCACTTTTAAAGGATCGTATTGACCTTATAAACATTCCCTTTACCGAACGCGGATCTCGTTTAATGGTGCTTCGTAATGACTACTCGTTGGCTATTCGCCTTGCCGAACGGTGGCTAAAGATTGATCCACGTCTTTCGGGTTATCGTTTTCGCCCCCCACTGATTGAAAATTTTGTCATCTGTGATGAAAATGAACAACCACTCCCATTTACCGAGGTCATCACCTATCCCCACCTCATTGAGATCCACACCCCCAAGGGAGAATTCGTCCTGACATTTGTAGATCCAGAGTCTTTGCTATTAACATTACCTCCCGAAAAATTTGGGCTTCGCTTTACCGTTCATGTTAATCATGGTCAAACCGATCGCCGCGGAGGGGTTCTTCATATGTTGGGGGACATCCGGCGTAACATTGCCTACACCACCGACCGTCCCCTCGCTAAGAACCAAATCACGCTCCAACACCCCTATGAAATTAATGTCACATTGCTCTTTGCAGCCGGTCCTTCCAGCGCAATGTTGTTCAATATTACCCCCCGTTTGGGTTTCAACCGCTATGTTCCTGACCCCCAACGCACCTTGAATGAAGCCCTCCAACGCTGGGAAGAATGGTTCAGCGCTGTGCCACCTGTAGAAGGCATTTACAAAGCACAGTATTACTACGCCTGGTGGATTATGCGAGCGGGATTAATTTCCACCCGCTTTTACACCACCCGCGAGGCTATGGTGCCCTCAAAACCCTTTTACGTGGGCATCTGGCAATGGGATGCTTTTTTCCATGCTCTTGCTTATCGGCATATAAATCCCCGGCTAGCCCAAGACCAATTTCGCGTTCTGATTGACCATCAGCGCGAGGATGGGATGTTACCGGACGCGGTGCACGATGAGGGCACAATAACCCACCTGGATTTCCCGGTGGATGCAGATGTCACAAAACCCCCTATCCTGGGATGGGCAGCCTGGAAACTCTATGAGAGCATCCGTGATCAACAATTCCTAAAAGAAATTTATGACGCCATTGTGCACTGGAACACATGGTGGTTCAGTCAAAATGATGCAGACGGCGATGGGCTATGCGAATACCATCATCCCTATTCCTCAGGCTTGGATGATAGCCCGTTGTGGGACGAGGGCATGCCGGTCACCTCTCCCGATTTGAACACGTACCTTTACCTCCAACTCGAAGCCCTGGCCAAAATTGCCAACGTCCTTAACTTGGACCAGGACGCTCGTCATTGGCAAACTCAAGCTCATTCCCTACTTCTCCGCATGATCGAAAAGCTCTGGGATGCTCAGGCCGGTCTCTTCTGGCCTTACCGCGAGGGGAAACCAGTACGGATCTTAACCCCCTTTAGCCTTTTTCCGCTTTTAACCGGCAACTTACCTCCCCCGATTAAGACAGCGTTAGTGAGGCACTTGACGGATTCTACAGAATTTTGGCCAGCCTTCCCGGTACCTACCGTTGCATTGAGCGATCCTCACTACGACCCCAATCAAATGTGGCGCGGACCGACCTGGATCAATGTTAACTACTTGTTCATCGAGGGACTCGAACGTAGTGGATACCCCAAACTTGCTCGTGACCTCCGCCAACGCACTTTAGATCTGGTCAATCGCAACCGCGATATTGTCGAGTACTACCATCCCGAGACTGGCAATGCCTGTGATAAAGCCGCTCATGTTTTTGGTTGGTCGGCGGCATTGTTTATAGACCTGGTTCTGCAGGAGCAAAGTAATATCCCTCAGAACTCAGACACCACCACACTCAGCGAGATACCGAGACCTTTATAATCTTGCCTTGCTTAACAGAAACCCGCGCGAAGTGGTGATGTATCCTTCCACCTGCCGCGAGGCTATTTTGAAACACCAGAACCATAGTCCCCGAAGCATCGTTTAGCGCAGATTTTTGGCCTGAACGTCCAGAACGGTCCTTTCTTTCACTCTCTGGAGGTTGCGAAAAATTGACTCGCCATTCCGCCTGACCAAGCCCGGGTAAGTAAGGCTCGAGAATCTTTTTCGCCTCTGCCACCAGGTTAGCATCTACGGTTTCAGAGAGGGCTTTACCATCCGGCTGATCGGACAGCACCGCAACCTTGGGACGCTGGGGATAATGGATTAACCGCTTGGGTGTCTTAAGCAAATCTGACCCGTACGTCAAGGGATCACCATAAAGGGTAAAGGAGATCAGAGTCTTTTGATCTTCGCCATCCAAAAATCCCTGCCGGCGAACCATTTCTCGCGCCAATGCAATTTTTGCCATGGTCAACGCTTCGCCAGCAGAATAACCCACCCGCAACCCGTTCCAAAAATAGTAACCAAGCAAATCTGCGCCGACCAGCGGGCTCTGCACCGCCCCATAAGAGATGCTCGTTGACCCGACCAGGGCGAGTGTGCCAATTTCCAAAAAGCGCAGCGCCATCGAATCTTGTTCATTTTTTCCTAATACGTATCCCCCGTAACAAGCCTCAGTAAAGACAATCCGAGGTGCTTTGCCGTTTTTAACTAAGTCAGCCGGTGTCAGAGCGATCGGATAATCCGGTCCGGAAGTAAGATCATGGGGATCTTTCTGACCATACCATTCTGGACTGTCTATTAATCCATGTAAATTATAGTAACCCAGAGCAGCGCGGGTGATTATTTTTTGATCTACACGCTCACGTTGATAAGGGGGAGAAACCCAAAAGATTTTCCGGCGCCCTATTGGTCGAAATGTCGCTAACGCAGCCCGTCGCCATATGGCTGCAGAATAACCCAAGCCATGTTTTTTGGAGACCTTCCAAAAAGACAACCAACGTTCCCACCAATTAGAATTACGTCGGCGCTCGCGATGATATCGCTGCATGCTTCGTAATGCTTGCAAAATTAACCCCGGATCAGGACCACATCCACCGGGCAATCGCCCTACCGCCCACTCGGGGATAAAATAGTTGCTATCCTGTGTGGCATAGGGATTATCCGAAAGCACCTCCACATCCACATCGTCGGTAGGATTAGGCAACCGGTGAAACGGCACAATTTCATCGCCTCCGACAATAAGCACCGCCCCAATACGTCCTCCGCGTTTGGCTAAGGCTTCATCTAAATCAGCAAGGGCTAACTTGAACGACCAGGCATCTCCTTGAGTCATAGGTTTAATACCGAATGGTTTTACCGATTCGGGATCATCGGGAAGAAAAACCATCGCCCCCCATCCAAATTCACGGGTGACCGCTTCGGTCAAGCTGTGCATTTGAGAAATAATGGCTTCGGTGGCTTGTTCACCATAATAACGTTTTAACCCTGAACGTGATGAAAAGACCACGTAAATAGGAAATCGACCATCGGCTTTCGCATAATCGGGACGATGGATTCGTTTTGCTAATATCTCAAGTTCATTCTCTATCTCTTGCAACCATGGATTTTTCGCAACCGACGATGTACGGGCCTTAGCATCTGCAGGGCCTCTTGTATGGTTTACGTCATCAAACGCTCCGTTGGACCCTCTTGATGATAAAGATAGGGAAACCTCAGAAAAAGGAGCAGTGTCTCCCTGGGTTATGATGGTATCTTCACCTTGATCATCCTGTTCCTTTGGAGCATTCAATTGATTCCACCCCAACCTTGCCGAGACTTCGGCCGGTACAGGCAGATCAAACCTTAAGGCCAATCGCTCAGGCCAGATTTGACGGAAAGGATGCTCATCCCCTAACCATCTTTGAACCACCTGACCTGCCACATCCATAGTCACACATCGATGCAGCAGATTTGCCCCTTCCGCTTCATCGCCTAATGCCAATTTTCCCAACCCCAAAGCCAGCATGAATCCCAGACATTCCGGCCAGCGCTGACGATAAAGATGTCCAAAGCGCACCAGGCTCACCCAGTCTTGCAAATAATACAAAATACGAACATGAGTCAAACAAACCAACACCTGGTCCTGGGCTTGGATCAAAGCCCGATAGATGTTATTTTCTGCCTCGCTATACTGTCGCACGTTCATGGCAGAACGGGCCTGTCGCAACCGCTCCGCCCACTCCAGGATCGCTTCTAAAGGTTCTGTATTAAGGTTCAGGACAAAAAGAGCAGTTCGCACGGATTGAGAATCGAAAGAGGTCACCTCTTTGTCTACAACCAATTCGGCAAGAGCTTGGTATCCCTCATTGAACTCCGGATCCACCTGCAATACCCTTTCCAGAATCACCCGTCCTTGCCCACTCAACCCATCTAAGATAAAACTCTTTGCCAGCCAATAATTCATGAGTAGGTCACCCGGATAAATGTTCAGCCACGCCATTGCCGCCTGACGCGCAAAGCGAAACGACCGTTCCTCAACCGCTATCTTAATCACGTTCAGCCAATGCTCACGTTCCCAAATACGTGAGGATGAAGATAATTCTGGTTCAAGATGGGTCATGTTTGTTATGCCTCCTGGACGTGATGAACCAAATTCAACGCCACCAGAGCCCCCAATTGACGCTTAATGATGGCATTATCAGGTGCTAATTGGGCTGCTCGGCGAAGCATAGCTTCTGCCGCGGCGTAATCCTTATAATCTCGCAGCGCCAGACCATATTCGTGATAAACACGGTAATCCTGAGGGGCAAGCCGTAGAGCTTGTTGAAAAACCTCAAATGCCTTATAGGCTTCGCGACGTTGCAAATAAACTCTGGCCATGTTCAGATAAGAATCCAGATGAGCAGGGTTAATCCGTATCGCTTCACCCAAATGGTAAAGTGCCTTGTCAAGTTGGCCTTTCTGAGCACAAATTTTGCCCATCAAATCGTGCAAATTTCCCTGTTCTGGGTTATTTTGTAAACCCCTGAGCGCGTATTGTTCTGCCTGATCCGCTTCACCCATCATCCAATAAGCGTGAGCCGCCATTTCTAACATCGTCGGATGGTTCGGCTCTTGATCTAAAACGCGTTGAACGATTGGTAAGGCTTGAGGTAACCCATCTATTTCACTAATCAGGCGGGCTTTTTCGGCCAATAAGATCGAATTTTCCCCCCTTTCACGAATCGTCTGGTCTAAATAAGCCAGGGCCTCATGCTTGTTCAACCTCCGCTCCAGATACGCCATCCGCAATAACACCGCCTCGGGGTCATTCCCTTCTTGCTCAATCAAAATTCGGCTCATTGCCTCGGCAAGTTCCCAGTTTTCCGACGCTAAAGCTGCCTTTATCCCGAGTTTTAATAATGGGCTATGAGCGGGAAACTTTTCCAAGTATTGCTGCACTAATTCATTGACTCGCTCTGCTTCCCCCATGATGAGCATTACCTGTAAATAGAGAATAATGACATTGAGGTCTTCAGGAGATACCTGAAGCGCCTTTTCTAAATGTCCTAACGCCAAGGATTCTTGATGAACTTTGACATACAATTTAGCCAGAGTTACACGCGCTTCGACATCACCAGGTCGTTCTTTCACCAACCGTTCCAAATATACGATAGCCCGTCGCTGGTCTTCAATTTCAAGCGCCAATTGTGCCGCTTCCTTCAACCAACACCATTCTTCCGGCCAAAGGTTCAAGGCATGATCAAAGGCTTCTAGCGCAACTTCGGGGCTACTGGCAACGCGGGCGCTTCGTGCCAACGCCGCCATCAAGGGTGGAAAATCGGTTAATACTTCCAGCGCCTTCAGGGCCCATGACACCCCTTTCTCGGGCGCCCACGTTCCCAGGAAAGTAGCCGCGTAAAATCCTACCCATGGGTCATCCTCGAACCGCTCAACCACTTTTGCTGCCCCGGGTAAGTTCTTTAATTCCGCTAGCGCGGTCAGCAAGACTATCGCACGCTCGGTATTAAGGGGAAGCCCTATCAATGCGCGAATATTGGCGTATGAAGGAGCAAAAGCGCACTGACCCAATATATGCCATTCCTTTACTGCTTCTATTTGGGTAAGGGAGCTCAATATGTTCAGCGTCTGTTCAAACAACAGGGGGAAATTTAGGGTTTCATCAGGTCGGTGTCGCGAGATTTCAAGTGCATCGGCCCACCGAATCGCCATCTTCGCCGCCAAGTACCCTTTGGCTAATCGCCAATGTACCAGAGGAATCCGGGAATATTGCTCAGCATTAGCCTTTAATGCGTCTATCCCTTCATCCCAATCCAACACGGACAATGCTGCCTCACCCAGCCACCCCCTCTCTAACCCCATCTCAGCCACATCCAATTGTCCGATCCGGGCAGTTTGAAACACCGGCTTCAATTGATAATAACTGTTTTGGGCCTCGCGCCATCGTCCCAAAGCGGCAAGGTGGCGTATATGAAGCGCCAACACCCGAGGATGATTAGGATTATATGTCAGGCTTTTCTCAAGCCAGTATTGAGCCCCATCCCAATCACCCTCATCAAGTCGAATCTCGCCGCAAAGAACGGCCAAAAGGACTGACCACCCTTTATCTCCTTCGGAATCTAATGTCAAGTCGTTGAATGCAGCCTCAGCCAGAGCTTCGGCCTCCCCAAAGCGCAGGGTCGCTTGACCCAGCAGTGCTGCCCAGGCCCGATAGGCAACTTTTTGTGGCTCAAGATTCACCGCTTGTACGGAATGGATATAAGCCCCCTCTACGTCTCCTGAGTCAAAGGCGAGTCGCGCATAACGGAAGTGTGAAGACGCCCAAGAATATTCAATCCCACAACGAAGGAGCATTTCCTTTGTCCAGTCATCTTGGATCAAAGTGTCAAGATTTTCAACGTGTGGCTCATGCCGAAAAACATCCTCTAAGACCCTCAGGGCATCCGCCGTTTGAGACTCTTGCACTAACCAATGGGCATGAACCAATTTAATCGGTATCCACTCAGAGTTTTGAGCCAGACATTGCGAGAGAACCGAACGTGCCGTTTCTCGCTCCCCGGCCAAATGATACAGTAACGCAACTTGCAACTTCCGCTCCATATCCAGTGCTGGATCGCCATCACCGTGTCGGCTCAAGGTGCGAGCAGCCAGTAAATAATCCCCACAAGCATACAGACGTCGGCTAAGAGGTGGAACAACTTCAGGCTCTAGATTGGGCTGCGAAGCAAGGTTAACCAAAATCTGGATGGCTTGTTCTGCTTGACCAAATTGCTCCAAAGCATCGGCTAAACGCAACCAGTGAAGCGAGGATTGAGGTGCAAGTGTTGTGGCCTGCTCAAGACCTCTTACCAATCCCTCAGCCCATTGGTCCCGTTCTGCGTAGGAAATTACCCACTCAATCGTTTCCCAGTGATCTGAGAAGCGGTTGAGAAGGTCGCGGGCACTCTCCCGGGCGGCAGCGGTAAGCCCCAATTGAGAGAGAGCCTCAATTCGCAACGCATGCAATCGAGGCCATTCCGGGCAAAGGTTAATGACGTCTTCTAGTGCTGCTAACGCCACCTCGAGTTGCCCTTGCATAAGCGCGCATAGCGCAAGGCCACCTAGAAGAACGGCTCGTTTATTGGGATCAAATGAGATTGGGGCATTTTCCAAACTTTTAAATATCTCATAAGCCATTTCTGGCATCTTCAAAGCTAGATAAACACACCCAAGCAGCAATTGGGCTTCGTGATGTTCGGGCTGCTGAGCCAGAAAATACTGAAGC
The DNA here is from genome assembly GCF_056331585.1 of Thermanaerothrix sp. Taxonomy (NCBI): domain Bacteria; kingdom Bacillati; phylum Chloroflexota; class Anaerolineae; order Anaerolineales; family Anaerolineaceae; genus Thermanaerothrix; species Thermanaerothrix sp. The sequence goes on along the minus strand of NZ_JBWGPQ010000032.1, from coordinate 19,202 downwards.
CAGTGACGAGCTTGTTCTAATTCTTCGGACGTAGCCCGGTGCTCAAGACTTAAAAGATCTACTTCTTCACGCCAAAACGTTTTTAGATAAAACCAAATCCAATCCGGCTTTACGTCGCGACGATGTAAAAGTGGAGCCATCAACGCCCTAACTTGCCGAGGATCTGAACCTAAGTAATATTGGAGATAAGCATTGATAAAGAGAAATTGGGGATCATTTGGCCACCGAGACAAAGCACGAGTCAAAATGCTCTGCCCTTCCTCAAAATACCCTAACTTCATTAGTGTCTCGATCAATGCTGTATTAATTTCATAAATATTGGGTGCCGAGGCATAGGCACGACGCAGGTAGATCAACGCTTCAGAAATCCCGCCTTGTTCTAAAAGAGCCTTTCCCAGCGCGAAATGGATCTCTGATGAGGAGGGTAAAAGAATCGCAGCGCTCCTCAAGGTTTCAATAGCTTTGGATGATTCACCTTTGGATTGATAAAATTCCGCCAATTTCACCCACGGGTAAGGTTCGTGAGGACTGAGAAGAGTCGCTTGTGTAAGGACACGTGCGGCTTCTTCTTGCTCTCCATTAAGCATTAGGACAACCCCAAGGTGGGCATAAGCCATGCCGTTTTCAGGGAATATTTCTAGAACTTGTTGACAAATGGTTAGAGCCTCCTGGTAAGATCCCGCCATGATGGCGCAATTGATCCATGCCATTTGATCTTCGCAGTCAGGTGCTGAGTCAGAATTCGCCACAATATACCGCCACTCTTCTAATGCTTGCGACCAAGCCGAAAGGTGTTCATAAGCCTTAGCCAGTTTTCGCCGCAGAGGTAACGATGTGGGAAAGAGAAGAACTCCTTGAAGACCATAAACCACCGCCTGATGATAATACCCTGCTTGGTCGCACAGATCACACATTAGAAGCAAGACCTCTTCCGAGGGTGCTATAATTTCCAAAAATCGCTGTCCCACCATAATTCCGATCTCAGCCAAGCCCAGTGTTTGCAATGCACGAAGAAGAGGACTTGGATCTATCTTCCCTAGCCAGATCATGATTTTTTGAAGGTGGGTTGCGTCTTGATCCTCCAGCCATGTGTGCAACCGCTCCTCCACAATCGCACGCTGTTCTGGAGTCAACCTCTTATTTTCATTTGCCAACTGAAAAATTTCATACCAAATAGGTGGATTTTCCCCACCCTTGCTCACCCAAGATGATTGAGACTGAGCAAGGAATGCCAGTGCATCTTCCCACCCCCACGTTGAAAAACAGTCCTGTAATTTCTCTGAGCACATTAATTTATCTATTTGTGAACGAGCCTCCCCCACAGGTGTTACTGCGATTTGTTGTAGGGCAACACCTGCCTTCCAGTATTCAAGGAGGGACTGCAATTTTTGATACTGCTCAAGACTACGCGCTGGCATCCCAACCAGATTACACAACAATGCCATAGCATGCAACCAGAAGGCACGTTCTTTCAGGTCAATCCATCCTGATGAAGTAGGATCATCATCTTCGCAAATAGATTCCAGCGTCCCTTTTGAGTTCACAATAACGTGACCAGCAGCAGTTCTGGCTAATTCTTCGCGTCCTCTTTGTAGGATAAACCACGGCCATTGCACCTGTTGGGACAAAGGCTGGCCACTAATTAAAGACTGTAAATAATCCCATTGCTCCTCATCAGAAAGTGGCTGACTCAGAATGGTATGTAAGTTGAGGTGATAACACAAAGGCTCAGGGAGGTGGGCTAAAAATTCAAGCAATGAGCGGGAGGACTCCAAATACGCCCACAGACAAACCAGAGGCGTGTTCCATCGCTCGGGGTCTAGTTCAAATCGTGCATTTGAAAAAACTTGTTCCCAGGGGGACTCCTGGTGGCGACGCCATAATTCCAGGGCAATCAAAGCCGCTTCTCGCAAGGTTTGCGGCCTATAACCTCGTTCGAGCCGCCCCCAAAGCGCCACGCCCTCACGTTTTAGCGATTCTTCCTGTGATAACTGCTTAAGGGTTGAATCGTCTGCAACATGATAGATGGGCCGAAGCATTGCAAGCGCCAATCTTCCCGGCATCCAATCCATACGGGTATTTCGTTGATCTCCAGCAATACCCCCAATTAAACTAGCCTCTTGCAGGCTTTTCCATACTACCGGATCCTGTCTTAAGGCACGCAGCACTAGCCTTTGTTCGGACTCCTTTAGAGACACACGTATTGACTCCAAGAGCGACTTCATGGGGACCCTGCCTGTATGAAAAAATGGAAGACCCAAAAGGCTACACAATGCGCGTGACCAATAGATAAGACGCCAGCATTAACAACATTCCCACTAGCATCAGAAAAACGCCAATCCCTGCCGTGGTGTGTACCAACTGATTTAGCGATTCGATCAGTGTGGCCGCATTCCCTACCAAGCCAGCAATTTCCTCACTGACCCCCTTTTGGATCATTTTGGCTGTTTGGGTTGCCAGGCGCTGAATATCATTTCCCAGTACACGCGAGGCCAATGTAATCAATCCAACCAAAAAACACACAACCCCCAATACAAGCAGGAGGCCTGCCAATGTAAAGAAGAAATCGTTTTTAGTCATTTCAAAAAGCATCATTCCCATCCTCCTGTCTAACCAGACCTGATAATGGGAATGATGCAAGAAACGTGCCAGGCAGTCGAAACGACTTACTAAGGCTGAATCACATCCGCAGGCAAATCACCTAAGTCTATGACCTGTCCATTACAAAACAGCATGGCTCGCTCAATAGCATGATTTAGTTCACGGATATTACCAGGCCAGTCGTAGCGAATCAATGCATCCATCGCAGATGAGGTGACATCCTGCACATTCATACCAAGTTTAGCGTTATGATGTCGGATAAAGTAGCCCACCAACTCAGGAATATCCTCTTTCCGCTCCCTCAAAGGTGGGAGATGTAAATCCACCACTTTTAGGCGATAGTACAGATCTTGGCGAAATTGTTGCAACCGTATCATTTCTTGAAGGTTGCGATTCGAAGCGGCAATGATTTGCACATCCACTTTAATCATTGTTGTCCCCCCCACCCGCCGTATAGCTTGTTCCTCTATGGCCCGTAAAAGTTTTGCCTGCATGTCCAACGACATCGAAGAAATCTCATCCATGAACAACACCCCGCCATCAGCCACTTCGATAAGACCATGTTTGCGCTTCTCTGCCCCGGTAAAGGCTCCGGCTTCATGACCAAAGAGCTCCGATTCAATCATTGTGGGTTGAATAGCAGCACAATTAATAGCAATATACGGCTTTGAGGCGCGAGGGCCATTCTGATGAATAAAACGTGCCAGAACATCTTTGCCTGTTCCGGTCTCACCTGTAATGAGCACCGAAACCTGTGCCTGGGCTGCTTTGCGTGCCTGCAGAATGACCCTCTGCATAGCGGGACTTTTTCCGATAATAAAATTGACTCCCCGTGTTTGTGTTTCCCGCCAATGCGCAAGTTCGCGCCGCATATAAACGACCTCGCTGGCGCGCTTGACCGAGTTAGCCAGTTGCGAGAGTTGAAACGGTTTGGTTACGAAATCGCTAGCTCCATTCCGCATTGCCTCCACCGCCATTTCGATATCTCCATAAGCCGTGATTACAATCATCGGTGGACGGAAAGGCAGCCGGCTGCTTTCAAGAAGCAAGTCTGGGCCGTATCCATCGGGCAATTGAACATCCACAATAAAAATATCCCCCTCCCCCCGTTCTAAGCATGCGCGGGCTTCTGCTAATGTGCTAAAGCCAAGAGTTTCATATCCTAATGAGTTCAAATGCTCTAAGATGTTTAGTCGTGCGTTATCCTCATCTTCGACGACGACAACCGTGATTGCCATAACGCCTAACCCTCTTCTTCTGGAATTGCCGGCAAGTAGACATGAAAAACTGTACCGCCGGGGAATGAACTGACCTTAATAGTACCATGGTGAGCGGTAATGATCCGCTTGGTAATAGGCAAACCCAATCCTGTACCGTGAGGTTTGGTCGTCACAAAGGGCTGAAAGATGCGATCGCGAATTTCCTCCGGTATCCCAGGTCCATTATCGGTCACTGTAATCTCTACCTGAGGGCGTAGCGTTTCCGAGTAATTACGCTTTACCCGTATCGACAACACACCACCCTCTTGGCTCATCGCATCCATCGCATTGCTTATTAGGTTCATGAACACTTGCTCCAACGCTCGCCAGTCACCCAAGACCTTTGGAACGTTGTCGTCTACCTGCACAATGGGCATAATCTTCAGCCGCGCCATCCGCGGACGCCATCGTTCTACCAAGCGGCTCACGACTTCCCCGATATTCACAGGCTCCTGTTTGGGTTCATAGGGCTTGGAAAGGCTCTTCAAGGCTTCCATTTGGTGAGCCAGGCGATTGCAATCGGCTTCCATACGGGCGATTAAGTCTCGATGTGGGCTATCCTCACCTAATCGGGTGGCGAGCAATTGCAATCCGGTAGATATTCCGTTAAGTGGATTGAGTACTTCATGTGCGAATACCCCCATAAATTCGCCTAAGAACGCTCGCTGTTCTAATTGGCGAGTTTGGGCACGGATTTGCTCGTTCTCGCTGATGTCGTTAATTAAAACCACTACTGCCTGGACCTTGCCATCCCGCTCCACTGGTAGGATCTTGAGATCGGCAGGAAATGATTGGCCATTTCGCCGATGCAAAGTGATTCCAAGAAGCGATGGGAAACTCTTACCATGGCTAGCGCTGATCAGGGCCGGCATCAAGCGATCTGGGCTAATTAAAATATTCTCTACTGCATGCCCAATAACCTCGTTTCGGGTATATCCGAACATCATTTCTGCGGTCGTGTTGAGATCTTCAACCAACAATGCAGTATCGAGAACAAGAACGCCCTCGTGACTGTTTTCAACAATCGTGGACCGGATTTGTTCTTGGTGTTGATAAACTGCTTTTTCTACATGCAAGGACTCACTGAGCAGAAAGTGTTGAATAAGCACATCAATATAACCTGCAACCATTGTTGCTACTTCCAGTAAAAATGGAGGTGGCGATTTCTCCCAATCTGCCACCACAAGCAGCCCCACCATCGCTTGCTCAAGGCCAATCGGAGCACTGACCACATAACTCAAATTCCGCATACGAGCAATGCGATGGGTCTCAGTTATGATTCGCTTACCCGGCATCCAAACCGTGCTTGTTGCCAAACGGATCAAATCGGTTGTAGGCAAAGTTTCCGGGAACAACGATTCGTTACCCATATACGTCATACGTTGAAGAGCCGGGAAGCGACTGTCCGCCCGATAGACCCCTACGTATCCCACTTCAAAAAGGCGAGCCAGCAAATTCGCCGCCTCCCAAACGACCTGATCAAGGTTGGGTAAACGAAAGAGGCGCGGCAATTCCCCAAATGCCTCTAATACCTGAAGCCACCATCGCTGCATTGAGACTGATGGATCTTCGCTGGGTGAAATACGCACAACGGCCCAAGGTTCTGGAAGACCGAGGGGCACCCACCGACCTACTACACTAAGGACATTACCGTTCTTCGATTGAAGGGTGAGGTTGACGTCAGTGGCATCGGCATAATCCGTGATATTTTCTCCCCCCAAGATGTCTTCGGGAGATTGCTTTAGAAGTTCGCTAAGATAATAACCACTCAATTCACAAAACCGCGGCGTTGCATATAAGATTCGATTCTGCCGGGTATCAAAGAGTATGATGGGCTCATGAGATAGATCCAAAAGCAGGATGAGGCTACGGAAAAGGTTACTCTTAGTATTTCGTCCAACAGGATAAAACGTCATCAGTGCTTCCACCGCGAATCTTTATTATGGAGTAGGAGAGCGTAGAGAGGATCGGCGCAAATGGGCCGGTAATATACCTTCCATCATACGATATTTTGCCACAGTCCGTCGCGCCACCTTAAACCCCTGCTGCCTCAACCGCTCAGCTAATTCGGCGTCGCTTAGAGGCGACGATTCGCTGGCAATGATTTCACGCAACGCACTTCTGACATTGCTATTCCGGTCAAAGAAAGACGCCAACGGCACGATGCGCTTATTAGGTAATTGCACATTCTTTTGTGCCACAGCTCTAGAGATAGTTGATTCGTGAAGGCCGAGTTCGCGTGCAATCTGATTGCGTGTTATCGGTCGTAAATAGCGCTCTCCTCGTAAAATATAATCACGTTGTAACTCAACGATGCGGCGCATCAATCGCAGTAACGTGTGGTTTCGCTGTTGTAGGCATTTGATGAAAAGCGATGCTCGCTCCAAGTCACCGCGTAATTCCTCGCGTGTTTCGCCTTCCGCCTGGAACAATGCCTGCCGATAAATAGGATTGATCCGTAAAGTTCCCCTCAACGGTAAGATAATCTCAACCACAAGTGGCCCCTGTGGATCATCATTGAGATGTGAAATAATCACATCTGGTGTCAACGTGCGCCGGGATACTTCAGATGGGGTGCGAATATCCCCCCAATGCCCTCGCGCAGGGTAGGGATTTAGATTCTCGCTAATAAAACGAGCCGCTTCTCTTACCACATTGAGAGGTAGGTGTAGTTTGCGTGCCAATTCAGCATAACGATGTTTACCCAACTCATCAAGTCCATCCCGAATCAATTGAGCCACGGCCTCTGGAACTACTTGATTTTCACACAAAACCTCCAACTGCACCAACATAGCTTCTTGGGGGGTAAACGAACCAACCCCTAACGGATCCACTCGCTGAACAGCCCTCCGCACTCGTTCAACCCGTGAGATAGGCACATGGAAATAGTTTGCCACCTCTTCCAAATTTACGCTAAGTAAACCATCATCATCTAAATGCATGACGAGGTGAGCCGCAATAAGTTGGTCTTCATGCGAAAGGTCAAAGATAACTTGGCGGAGCACATAATTGGGCAAGCTAAGCGGCTCAGAGAAGAACCGTTCTTCGGGCAAATCACTATTCTCTTCATCTGCGCGCTCACCGGAGAAAGAAGGCAAGAAATCATCACGCGAAGAAATAAAAACCACAATCTCATCCAAATGGTTCTCGCGCGGTTTACTACATATCGGGCAAACGCTTTCGTTCGGTCGTAGCAAACGCTGGCACATTGGACAGCGTCGCTCTTCGGTCAATTCCAGTGCAGGATTGGCCAATTCGGCCTGGATCTTCTGCCACAATTCTTCCACAGACTGATGCAACAGCGACATCGTCTGTGTCAAGTGCGCGGTGATGATTGTACGGGTAGATGTTTGCTGAATCTGATACATAGCAAATCTCTATCTCTTACACAAGTAAGTATATGCGCAAGTGATTCGAGTTGCAAGTTTTATGCCTGGTTCAAAATAATAAAAGCCCCCGCTTGCAAGACACACGGGGGCAACAAACTCGCCCTCAAGGGTTCAATATATGTCGTTAACAGTGTTGTAGACGTTAAATTTTCCAGTCGGTGTGATTAGATTAGGTATCCGAGCCTTTTCTTGGAGTGTTCGATCATCATAAATGACAATCTCACCCGTTTGACCTGGCTTATCCGCCGCCCCCCATACGCTCACCCAAATTTCGCTTCCCTGACGATTGTATTCAAAGTGAGTCGCACGACCATAATTCGCCACTTCCCAGCATTTATAAGGCTTAGAAGGATCTGCTTTCGCCACAACACAAATGGTGCGTGCCAACTGAGGATCGGAGTTGAGAGTCATATCAACCCAAATCCAGGGGCTAGTGGGATGTGTCTTAATAAACAAACTCCCTGCCCCGGGTAAGGTGATTTCACGCACCGCTTTCCAAGCATAATCTGGATGCCCTAATGGGTCGGTGCCAATGGATGTAATTGCCGCATCGCCCAGATGCCCTGTGCTCCATACCGGACCAAACTGCGGATCTACCCAATTAGCCCCCCGTCCAGGATGCGGCACCGCTGGGGTATCTACTAAGGCCACCAACTTACCCTCAAGTGCATCCACCACGGCCACCTTATTGGACTGATTGGCCGCGACCAGAAAGTATCGCTTGGTCACATCCCATCCCCCGTCATGCAGATAACGCGCGGCCTCAATCATTTTGATCGTGGGATTATGCGGATCGCTGTAATTCACCAACCAAATTTGCCCAATTTCCTTTACATTGACGATCCATTCAGGCTTGAAATGGGATGCCACGATGCTGGCGACACGGGGTTCGGGATGAAATTCCTCCGTATCCACCGTGTATCCCCGAGTACTCACAATCTTAAAGGGCTCAAGTGTTTGCCCATCCAGGATCACGAAGTGCGGTGGCCAATAACATCCAACAATGGCATAGCGGTCGGTAAAGTCTCCCAACTCCCCTTTATACTTACTAACCTCGACAGACCGAGCATCATAGCATGTTTGGACCTCGGCGACTTTTTGGGGGATCTCAGACCACAAATCTATCATAGAGAGACGTCCGTCGCGCCCAATCACATAGACATAACGACCCGTGGCCGACATGCGTGAAATATGCACCGCATAGCCAGTATCAATTTTCGTCACAACTTCATAAGTATCACCATCAATAACAGCCACCTGACCAGCGTCGCGTAACGTGACCACGAAGTAATTTTGCCAATCCCGCCCGGTCTGGGGTTGAGATGGTCGCTGGTCTGGGGAAACCATAACTTTCCAGGTTTGTTTCATCTGATCGAGCGACATCTCTGGTGGGGAAGGGGGCTCCATTTGCAAGAATTTAGCCATAATTTCGGTTTGCTCTGGCGTAAAGAACCCTTGCTTTCCCCAGTCTGGCATGCCTCGCGGTGTACCATTAAAAATAATAGTGGCTAAAGCCAGCGTTCCCTTGGATTGAGTCACATCCGGGGTAAGTGCAGGTCCTGTAGCACCCTTACGCAGTGTGCCATGGCAACCCGCACAACGCTCAAAATAGACCTGTTTTGCCCATGAAAACTCCTCATCACTCAGCAAAGAAGTCGAGGTGGAAACCGGGGTTGTCTCAATTGGTGTCGCATCCACGATCTCTTCAGGGCGATGGTAGAGATATTGCACTATGGCTTCTATCTCTGCGGGGGTTAAAAGCGTGCTCAAATTCGCTGGCATTAACCCTTTTTGACAAGGGGCACCATTGCAATCCGAAGGCAGATAAGCATCTGGATCTACAATGGCTTCCCGTAAATAATCCACAACATTATGAGCCTTACCTCGGTACTCTCCTGACTTAAGACGTTCCTCGGCTACCTCAGCAATTTGGGACAAATCTGGGCCAAGGGTGCCCTCAGCACCCGGAACACCAGGAATAACATGACAGGCGCCACAACCACCTTTTCTGAACCCCTCTAAAGCCAAATTAGCGAATGCCTCTTCGGTAGTCGGCGAGGCAATTTCAACGGAGGAGGTAGGTAGAGACGGCGTTGAGGGTTTACCACCACAAGCCGCTAGCCCTACCGCAACCAACATCATTGCCATCCACAAAAACCCTTTCCGTTTCATAGTTGCTCCTTGAGAGTATAAAATGGGAAAACAGAATTGAAACAAGAGGAAATCCGCCCCATTACTAAGATTAGAAGAATTGTGCGTTTTTAATATTGCGCCAGAGCAAAGAGCTCACAAGATTTTTCCCCATTCACCAGAAGTCGCCTTGACACAATCCCTTATCCTGGATACTATCAACTCGCAACATACCCATATCTTAACTGTTTGATGAGAGCAGACCATGAGCGTAATTCATGTAATTGGTGGTGGTTTGGCAGGAAGCGAGGCCGCCTGGCAAGCCGCAGAATTGGGGGCTGAGGTCATTCTTTACGAAATGCGTCCTCTAACCACCACTGGTGCGCACCGAACCGACAAACTGGCCGAATTGATTTGCTCCAATTCGCTTGGCTCGCGTCTCCTCGACCGTGCTTCCGGTCTGCTCAAAGAAGAATTACGCCTTTTACGTTCATTGCTGCTGGAATGCGCTGAAGCCACCGCCGTTCCCGCCGGTGCTGCACTGGCAGTTGATCGGGATGCTTTTGCGGAACTGGTCACTCGTATATTGAGCCAGCACCCGAAAATTCGAATTGTGCGTCAGGAAATTACGCAAATTCCCGAGGGCGTGGTGATCATCGCTTCTGGACCATTAACATCGCCGGCACTGAGTGTTGAAGTACAATGTCTTACCGGTGAGGAATATTTATTTTTCTATGATGCTATTTCCCCGATTGTGACCGCCGAATCTATTAATATGAACATTGCCTTCAAGGCATCACGTTATGGGCGCGGTCTCCAAGATGAAGGTGATTACATTAATTGCCCCATGAACAAAGCCGAATATAAGGCCTTTGTAGATGCGCTTATTCACGCCGAACGCATTCCTCTACGTGAATTTGAAAGGGCTATTGAGCATGGCGTTAAGGCGGGAGCAGATAAATATTTTGAGGGGTGTTTACCCATCGAAGTTTTAGCCGCACGGGGCGAAAAAGCTCTGGCTTTTGGACCTCTTCGCCCGGTTGGATTAATTGATCCGCGCACCGGCAAGCAGCCTTACGCCGTGGTGCAACTTCGCCAAGATAATCTGATGGGAACTCTCTATAGCCTGGTAGGCTTCCAGACCAATCTTACCTACCCTGAACAAAAACGTGTCTTCCACATGATTCCCGGACTCGAAAACGCGGAGTTCGTGCGCTATGGTCAAATGCACCGCAATACCTATATTGCATCACCACGGCTTTTATTGCCCACACTCCAATTACGTCATCGTAAGAACATCTTATTCGCTGGACAGATCACAGGAGTGGAAGGATATATGGGTAATATCGCTACCGGCCTGCTGGCAGGATGGAATGCAGTACGTATTTTGAGGGGGGAAGAGCCAGTAACCTTGCCCCTAACGACCATGCTAGGCGCTTTGTGCCGATATATCACCGAAGCGCGTCTGGAGGATTTTCAACCCATGAAGGCTAATTTTGGACTTTTACCCGAACTATCCGACCCGCCCCAAGGGAAACAGGAAAAGCACCAACGCTTGGCTATGCGGGCTTTGGAGGATTTGAACACCTGGCTCCGCCGATATCCGGAACGTCAACAGGTTAAACTCCCCAAACTACAATAAAGGTTACCATGCCGAAAAAATCACCCCGCTTTCGTCTGTTCCTAACCGTCCTGTTGATCGCAGGGTTACTGGCAATTGGGCGATTAATCCTTAATGTCACCCAACCACCGCTGGTTTTCAATGCCCAACGCGCTTATCGCGATGTGCAAGACCAGGTTGCTTTAGGGGCACGCACGCCGGGTAGTCCTGCCCACATTGCCCTACAAGATTATATTGTCAAAACTCTCCAAACCAACGGCTGGACGGTTGAAACCCAGTCAGGAAATTATGCGGGAAAAACTCTCGTCAATCTTATTGGCAAACGAGGCAATCAACGTCCCTGGATCATCTTAGGCGCCCATTATGACTCCCGTCAACTGGCTGATAGGGATCCAAACCCAGAATTGCGCAATCAGCCTGTTCCAGGCGCCAATGATGGAGCATCAGGGGTGGCCATTCTACTCGAACTGGCACGCACATTACCTAGAGATCCGGATAAGGAAATTTGGTTAGTCTTTTTTGACGCCGAAGATCAGGGGGAAATTCCCGGATGGGAATGGATTATGGGCTCACGCTATTTTGTTTCCCAATTAGAACGTCATCCGGATGCAGTGGTAATTGTAGACATGGTTGGGGATGTCAACCTGCGCATCCCCAAGGAACGCAATTCCAACCCCCAACTCACCCAGGAAATCTGGTCAATCGCTCACGAACTGGGCTATCAGGAATACTTTATAGATGCAGAGGGCCTGGCCATTTTGGATGATCACGTTCCATTTCTCGAACTATCTATCCCCGCAGTAGACGTGATTGATTTTGATTATCCCTATTGGCATACCACGCACGATTTGCCGGATAAAGTTTCGCCTTATAGCCTTGAAATCGTTGGGCGTACCTTGTATCATTGGATTACTTACCCTCGATCAACAGTCCCCTAATAAACAATCAGCGGTTGGCAAAAGCGCCCGGCTCGCTTAAACTTATAAACATGGAAAAACTCAAAGATTTGTGGGCATTTGTTCAGGCTGATTGGACCGAGCACACCGTTCGGTTGGTGGGCGAAAACACCCCCACCCGAGAAAACCTGCAACTCCAAATTTATGACTTCGCTCAAGCACTCCACAACGTCCTTGATGAAGGTGCATACCACGAGTTAGATCCCATATTGGAGCGCTGGGCATCATCTTTGACCCAAACCGACCTTGAGAGCAGTACCAGTGACTTAATGCGGTTTATGGGTATTCTAATGACCTCAGCGTTTGAAACGATCAAACAGCATCTAAATCCCCCTGAGGCACTAATCCTCATCGAAGGACTGCTCCCATGTTTCAATTATGCTTATGAACGACTTGCACATCACGAGATAGAAGTGAAGACATCCTATATTTCCAATCGCCTGAGTCAGGTTCAACAGCGACTTGAACGACTCGATAAAAGCAAATCCGACTTTATTGCGATTGCGGCTCATGAGCTGAAAACACCGCTTACCCTAGTTGAGGGTTATACTGCCATGTTACGGGAAGGACTGCGTCAGCGTGCAGCGCTGTCTCATGAGATTACAATACTGATAGAAGGAATCGAGAATGGTGCAAAACGATTACGCCACATCATCGAGGACATGATTGATGTTTCATTGATTGACAACGCCCTGCTCTCCCTCAACCTTCAACCCACATGGTTAAATCACTTGTTCGAGATCCTTGACCGGGAACTGCGTCCCGCTATAGAAGAAAGGCATCAGACATTTCAAATCCGTCACTTCCCCGGATACGACGAGATGATTTTCGGTGATCCCGAACGGCTGCTTCAAGCCTTTCGCAACATCCTGATCAATGCCATCAAATTTACCCCTGATGGCGGAAGAATTGAGATACATGGACGGGAACTGCCTGGTTTTGTAGAAGTAACCATTCGAGATACCGGCATTGGCATTGACCCCAATGACCAAAGCCTGATCTTTGAGAAGTTTGCCCGCATCGGTAATGTTGCCTTGCACTCCAGCGGCAAAACAAAGTTTAAAGGGGGCGGCCCAGGTTTGGGTCTTCCCATCGCCAAGGGTATTATTGAAGCCCATGGGGGAACGATATGGGTAGAATCTGAGGGCTATGATGAAGTGCGCTGTCCAGGTTCTACCTTTCACGTCCTACTCCCCAAACATCCACCATTGCTTGAAAGACGCGCCGCCGACTTTCTAGCGGCGTTAACCCCAACCCAATCCTTATCTGAGTAGATAAATTATGAGCGCTTCGTTTATTCAACCTGCACATCGAATTGCCTCGTTCCAACCTTATTTTTTCGCTAGCCTTAACCAGAAAATTGCCGAACTTAAGGCTCGCCACGTAGATATTATCCGTATTGATATGGGTTCTCCAGACCTACCACCAGCCGACTTCATCATCGAAACGCTGGTTGAACATGCACGCCGATCGGATACTCACGGCTATACGCCTAATGGCGGCTTCCCGGCATTCCGGGAAGCGGTTGCCACCTATTACCGTCGTCGGTTTGGGGTCGAGTTAGACCCGATGAAAGAAACCTTGGCGCTTATTGGTTCCAAAGAAGGGCTCTTTAACTTGGCTCAGGTTATCCTCAACCCCGGCGATGTTGTATTGGTTCCCGATCCAGCCTACCCGGTTTACGAAGCCGCGAGCATTATTGCTGGCGCAGAAGTGATTAAACTACCGCTCAAACGCGAGAATAATTTTTTACCCGATCTGGACGAGATTTCCCCCGAGATACTCGAAAAAGCAAAAATTTTATGGCTAAACTACCCCAATAATCCTACCGGTGCCATCGCCCCATTGGCTTATCTTGAACATATCATTCAGTTAGCCCATCGCCATCGTTTTATTGTTGCCTTCGACGCCCCATACACAGATATTTGTTTCGGAGGGTATAAAGCCCCCAGCATTTTACAAATCCCGGGCGCCAAAGAGGTTGCCATTGAGTTTAACTCCCTCTCCAAAACCTACAACATGGCCGGTTGGCGGGTTGGCATGGCGGTGGGCAACCCTCAGATACTTCAATATCTGCATACTTACAAGAGCCAAATGGACTCTTCTCACTTCCAGCCTATCTTGCTGGCGGCAATCGCTGCCCTCACTGGCGACCAAAGTTGGATTGAAGAACGCAACCGCATTTACGAACAGCGGCGCGATCTGGTCGTCCAGGCCTTGAAAAAGGCGGGTTTTGAAGTTGAGCCTCCGGCAGCCGCTATTTATGTGTGGGCTCATCTTCCTACTGGTTATGAAGACAGCACCGCATTCTGCACGCAACTGCTGGAAGAAACCGGGGTTAGTATTACCCCTGGTATCGTTTATGGAACTTACGGTGAAGGCTATATTCGGATTTCGTTGGGTGCACCCACAGAACGACTGCAAGAGGCCATGGCACGCCTGACCTCGTGGCTTCAGAAGGCCTAGTATGTCAGAAGGCCTAGTATAATTAGTCAAGCCATGAGTCCAAAAATTCCAGAACCCACCGCTTTTCCACGCGAGCGCGCTTTTCTGGTTGGGGTAGAAATTCGGAACGAGCCTTCCCCTCTCTCCCTGGAAGACTCACTCGCAGAATTGCGCCTCCTCGTCCAGACAGCCGACCTCGAAGTAGTGGGAGAAACCTACCAACGCCTTGATCGACCGCATCCAGATACTTTAATTGGAAGTGGTAAGGTCGAGGAGATCAAGGCTTTGCTAGAAGAAACTGCGGCAGACGTGGTAATTTTCGATGCCGAACTGACCCCCCGCCATCAACGCGAACTGGAAGAAAGATTTGGTAGTCAAGTCCGCGTACTAGACCGTACCGCACTGATTCTCGACATCTTTGCCCGTCATGCCCATACCCGGGAGGGCATTTTACAGGTTGAACTGGCATTTTACGAATATCGTCTACCGCGATTAACACGCGCTTGGACCAATTTAGCTCAGCAAACAGGCGGCGGTGGTGGCAGAACAGGGAGCCAAGGTGGGGTTGGGCTGCGCGGTCCGGGTGAAACGCAACTCGAGGTAGACCGACGAGAAATCCGTCGTCGCATTGCTTTCCTCAAGCGCGAACTAGAAAAAGTGCGCGCCCATCGTCAGCGCTATCGTCAACAACGCCGCAAATCCCAAGTTCCAGTCATTTCATTGGTGGGTTATACTAACGCCGGTAAGTCCACGCTGTTAAACCGATTAGCCCGGGCACAGGTGTATGTGGCCGATCAGCTTTTTGCAACCCTAGATCCAACCACCCGCCGAGTGGAACTCCCTGGGGGACACGTAGTACTCTTCACTGACACAGTGGGGTTCATTCAAAAATTGCCTACCCAACTGATTGCTGCCTTTCGTGCCACTCTGGAAGAGATCACCGAATCGGACCTGTTGGTTCATGTGTTAGACGTTACTCATCCCAACGCGGTCGAGCAGTGGAAAGTCGTTCAAGAAACGCTCGAAGAAATTGGTGCCGGTGATATTCCAGTCATTACTGCTCTAAACAAAATTGATCGGTTACCCGATACCACTGCGATTAAGGCGCTTTCGGATGCTTTTTATCACTCTGTGCCCATCTCTGCTCTTACCGGAGACGGAATCCCAAACCTATTGCGGGCTATTGAGACCACTCTTTACGAAGATTACACTCCGATCACTGTTCATATTCCTTATTCAGAGGGCCACCTCATCTCACTGTTTCATGAACATGGGAAAGTCGAACGCGTCACACATCACGACGGATATGTCACCATGCAGGGTTTATTACCAGGGCGATTCCTGGCTCGTTTTACCCCCTTTACACGAAGTATAAAAACAGTGACCCAGACAGATCACGAAAATGGATCAATGGATTTCCCGGATTCTTGACCGCCTTTCCGAATATCTAGCTGCGCGCAAGGGACTTCTCCCTCTAACCGGTTTGGGGTTCATTCTCTTGAACCTAATCCTTCAATTCTTTACCAATGGATGGATTACCCAGACCGACCTCTTTTTACATCTTGGGCTTTTTTTAGCCATTCTGGGCTTTTTAATTGCTCGTGCTTTATAAGCCTTGTTAAAAACAAAAACGCGACTTTAACATCGGTCGCGTTTTTGGCTTAAACGGCGAGATAACTACTTTTTGGCTTCTTTTTCCATGCTGATAACTTCGCGTCCCTGATAATAACCGCAATTGGGGCACACCGTGTGAGGCAATCGCAATTCACCACAATTGCTGCATTGCACCAAGTTCACCGCTTTGAGGGCATCATGGGCACGACGGCGATCGCGTCGCCCCTTAGACAATTTGCGCTTTGGTAGAGGTACCATGGTTTATGCTCCTAATCCTTTACTCACTATATCCAATGACCCGCGAATTATAATGAGGAGATCCTGAAAACGTCAAGATTAATAAGAACCAAAATCCCCTTGTATTTAGCTCCAAAAAACCCTATAATTGAACTATGAATTGGGAGCGCTTCTAAGATTTAGGTAATTTACCCTCGAAAGGCCGCCGTTAAACGGCTTTTCAAAACCAAAATGTTGGGAGCGCTCCCAATACAGTGACCTCCAATCGACAAAGGACGTTTTCTATGGATACCTCATATCAAACTTCTTCTTTCACTCAACTCGATGTGTCGCCTCAAAACATGCAGTTTCCGACCGGGTTTCTTTGGGGAGCAGCCACTTCTGCCTATCAAATTGAAGGTGCCTGGAATGAAGACGGTAAGGGCCTTTCTATTTGGGACACTTTCGCTCACGCCCCCGGAAACATACGCGATAGCCAGAATGGCGATGTTGCCTGCGATCATTACCATCATTGGCGAGAAGATGTTGAATTAATGAAAGCCATTGGGCTAAAAGCCTATCGTTTCTCTATTTCCTGGCCGCGTATCTTCCCCCAAGGAACTGGGAAATTCAATCCCAATGGGTTAGACTTTTATCAACGCCTAGTAGATGAACTGTTGAAGGCAGAAATTGAACCCTTTGTGACCCTCTACCATTGGGATCTCCCCCAATCTCTCCAAGATCAAGGCGGATGGCCTGCTCGCGATACAGCCAAAGCCTTCGTTCAGTACGCTGATCAGGTTTCTCGAGTGTTAGGTGATCGGGTCAAATACTGGATCACTTTCAACGAGCCATTTATTGTGGCTTGGTTAGGTTACTTGATCGGTGAACATGCACCCGGGCACAAGGACAGAGATGAAATGCTTCGTGCTGCCCATCATCTTTTACTCGCTCATGGCTGGAGTGTCCCAATCCTTCGCCAAAACTCTCCTCGCGCTCAAGTCGGAATTACCCTCGACTTTTACCCCGTAACTCCGGCCTCTTCTCACTTTGCCGACCGATATGCGGCTTGGTTACAAGATGGATATCGCAATCGCTGGTTGCTTGACCCTTTGGTTGCACGTGGTTACCCGCCTGAGGTTATCCAGTTCTTCAATTACCCTATGGATTTCATCCAACCAGGTGACTTGGAAGTCATCGCAACACCCATTGACTTTATGGGAATGAATTATTACAGTCGCCAAATCATTCGAGCCAGAGATCGGGAGAATGAGGATTTCGCTCCCATTTCCCTCCCCCCACCCTCTGGAAGCGAAATCACCGAAATGGGATGGGAAGTCTATCCACAGGGCCTTTTCGAATGGCTCACGCGCCTGACCTACGAATATCGGTTTCCCGCGATCTATGTGACGGAAAACGGTGCAGCCTATCCCGATAACCCTGATGACTCCAGGATTGAGGATGCTCAGCGGATTAATTACTTACGCGAACATTTTACTCAAGCCTGGCGTGCTTTGCAGGTTGGAGTGCCTTTAAAAGGTTATTTTGTCTGGTCGCTCATGGATAACTTTGAATGGTCTCACGGCTATACGAAGCGCTTCGGCTTGATCTACGTAGACTTCAAAACTCAGGAACGGCGAATGAAGAGTAGCGCATACTGGTATCGTCGGGTGATTGCCTCAGGAAAACTTGAGTAGAAAACAATCGTAAAGAAACGATGCGCTCCCCATGTTTAGAGCGCATCGTTTTGAATTGCTGGGCTCTAGTTTTTCTGTCCTACTTCACGTCAACCACAATGCTACCATCTTTGATACCCTGGATGGTGGCTTCCGCTTTAGCCTTAACCTCAGGCGGCACTAATTTGTCATTGTATACCATCTCTAACCCGCCATTTCTGAACGACAAATAATAGACCTTGCCACCCGGCTCACCGGCCTTATTGCTTGCGATCATATCGCGTAGGATGACCTCCCAACGGTAGATCAAATTAGCTGCTACAGTATCTGGAGCCAGAGAGTCTTGATACCAAGCCGAGGCCAACCAAATTATACCGTTTTGTTTGGCAACATTGATCGCACCAGTTACCGATTGAGAGGTGCCGGTTAGAACATCCGCACCTGCCCGGACATGGGTCTCTGCTGCTGCTGCCATCAAGGAAACATCCGAGAATGACCCAGTATAACTGATATTAACCTGAATCGTGGGATCAACCGACTTCACCCCTGCCTCGAACCCCAAATTATACAGCCGTGCATCACCAGCCTCAACCGGTCCGGTGACCCCAACCACCTTGGTTTTAGTCAACATCCCTGCAATCACACCGTTCACATAACCCCCTTCTTGTGCTTCCGGTTGGTAGGCAAAGATGTTGTTTATCCCTTCTTCTTTATAGGTCTGAGTGGTGGTACCCCAAGCAAACGAGGTCTGGGGAAACTCAGGTGCGATTTGTTGCAACGACGTCCCATACTGGGCACCATGCGCGATAATGAGGTTATACCCTTGTGATGCGTAATCTCGAATAGCGGCTGAGGCATTCGTAACATCCCAGGCGTCTTCAGAAACCGCGATCTCCAATTTGCTAGGCCCACCCATTTCCTGTTGTACTTTGAGTAACCCCTCATAAAGCGATTGACTCCATTCCAGGTCTCTGATTGTGCTGGGAAGGATCACCGCCACTTTAAACGGTTTCTCCTCAGCAGGTGGGGTGGCAGTTGCCTGAGCACAGGCCGTGAGCAACAACGAACCTACCACAATCCATAATATGAGCCGTTTTATCACTGTCATGGAACCTCCTTAAGGGTTTGGGAATAAGGATTTCCGCTGCTTAATCGAATTTCCTGATCGCAGCGCTCGAGAACTTACCACCCACATAAAATTTTAACTCAAATACTCAAATAAGGAAACCCCTTTATCTCTACGCTAGGGCTTTTTAAAGAATTAATTTTTGGGTAAAATTGAGCCATCCTACTTG